>JAGNZX010000032.1 GCA_017984185.1 Minisyncoccota bacterium
ATTTCTACACAATAATATAGAAATTTAGTACTTTATGACTTATCAAGACCTAGTCATTTTTTTATTTCAAGTCAATCCAAAATCTTAGTTTGGAAGGTTCACCGTTTTCACCTGGTATTTCATTTTCTAAAATTCCTCCATTAGTTTCAATGATTTTTCTTGAACCAATATTGGTCGAGTCGCAAGTAATTAAAACCTTTTCAAGCCTAAGATTTTTGGCAAAAGGAAGGGCTTTTTTTAATGCTTGTGTTCCATAACCTTTATTTCTTTCACTTTTTCGTATGTCGTAGCCGATATGTCCGCCAACTTTCAGCAAATGGTCATTTAAATCATGGCGTATATCAACTCTACCGATATATTTATCTTCATCTACTAGCCAAAATTCTGTATGAGGAACATAACCAGATTTTAAATTTTCTCCTTTCGATTCACTTTTTAATTTTTCTACATAAGATTCAAAATCTGTTTTAAGTTTTTCCAGATTCAATTCCAAATAACGCCCATGTCCCTGATTTTCATCTTGGTATTCTTTTACGGCATCAATATAAGAATCTTTGTATTTAATATTTGGATAAACTAATTCCATAAAATTATTGTCTATTTTTTAAAGCATTTTTGAGAGTGTCGTTGTCGGAATATTCGAGTTCGGTGCCGGTCGAGAGGCCTCGGCCGAGAGAAGAAATTTTAACTTTATTTTTCTCGGCAATATCGCGAATCTGTTCGCGGACGTAGAGGTCAGTGTGATCACCTTGGGGCGATAGGGAAAAGGCCAGGATAATTTCTCCGAGTCCGCCACCAATTTTCTTTTTGAGTTCTTCGATGCGAATCCGGTTCTTGGTAGTCTTTTCGACTATCGGGACCAGCCCACCCAAGACAAAATATTTGCCGTTGTAAGTCCGGCTCTTTCGAATTGATTCCAAATCGGAATCTTTTTCGATTACCAAGAGTAAGGAATTGTCAGTATTTGGACTACTACAAATATCGCACAAATTGCCCGAAGCATTTTGGTGCACTAAAAAAAATTTAAAACATTCAGCACATTGCGCAGTTTCAAGTTTTAATTCTTTTATCAGGCTTGCCAAATTTTGGCTATAAGCTGGCGTGCGAGACATTAAAAAATATACAAAACGTCGAGCTTGCCTTTCACCAATGCCTGGGAATTCTTTAAAAATTTCAGTCAATTTATCTATAACATCCATTTTGCTATTCTAGCACACTAGAACTCATCCAAACCATTGCTAACTTTCTTTGGAGAAAAGTCACTAATATTACTTTTTTCAAGATTGAGGAAGGTGGTAGTTTTCAAATCGAAATACAATTCGACTTTTCCGACTGGACCATTTCGGTGTTTTTCGATTAAAACTTCGGTGATGTTAGTTTTTTCACTTTCTTCTTTGCCTCTGTCCTCGCTGTGAATAAACATGACCACGTCGGCGTCCTGCTCGATAGATCCCGAGTCACGCAAGTCGGATAGGCGAGGTCGGCCACCACGAGATTCCACTGCACGCGAAAGCTGTGAAAGGGCGAGCACAGGCACATTGATTTCCTTGGCCAAACTTTTCAATGATCGAGAAATTTCAGTGACTTGGTTGACCATTGAATCATAATTTTTTGAAGTGCTCATCAATTGTAGGTAGTCGACGACGACGAGGTCGAGTCCTTTTTCTGCTTTGAGTCGGCGAGCCAGTGCTTTCATGCGAACGATAGAGTTTCCAGCTTGATCGTCGATATAGATTTTAGCTTTTGAAAGTTTGTCGAGCGAATCACGCAAGTGCGAAAAATCTTTATCGGAAGACAAATTTCCTGTGCGTAGGTTCCAGGCATTCACCCGACTTTGAGCCGAGAGCATACGGTCGACGAGTTGTTGTGAAGACATTTCCAGAGAAAATATCAAAACAGATTTTTCATGATCGACTGCGGTCATACGAGCGATGTCGAGAGCGAGAGTGGTCTTACCCATACTCGGTCGAGCAGCTAATATAATCAAATCTTGGGGTTGTAAACCAGAAAGCAAGTTGTCCAAATCTTTGAATCCTGTCGGTAGACCTCGGAGCATGCCTTTGTTTTCGTGTAATTTTTCGAGACGTTCGTAAGCTTCAGGCAAAGCGTCTTTTAAGTTTACGAATTTTTGATTTTTTGGTGAAGAAACAACTTGGAAAATTCTTTTTTCAGCCATATCTAAAATGTCATCCATATGATCGTCGCCTTCTTCGAAAGCTAGTTCGGAGACATAGTCGGCAGCTTCGATCAAACTTCGCAAGACATATTTTTTCTGCACAATATCAGCATAGTGTTTGACGTTGGTCGAAGAGGGAACAGTGTTTAATATTTCAGCCAAGTATTTGTTGCCCCCGACATTTTCCAACAGTTTCTTTTCAGCGAGTTTGGTGGAAAGTGAGAGTAAATCTATCGGTTCGTTTTTCGACGACAATTCAAACATGGCGTTGAAAATGATTTTATGTTTTTCGACATAAAAAGAATCAGGAGTGAGTGCGTCTTCGATTTCGTGCATAGCGTCTTTGCGGAGCATGATTGAACCCAATACGGCTTGCTCGGAGTCGATGCTTTGTGGAGGAATGCGCAAATTTGTTTTTCCATTTTTAATCATAGGGCAATTCTAACACAACAAAAATATTGTCCAAATCAAAAGGTGTAAAAAGGTGTTATTAACTCACTAAAAAATATGATATGATATTTCCATGAGTAAAAAAGTATTTATTTCAGGTGTTCAGCCTTCCGGCAAGCCCCATATCGGCAATTATTTTGGCGCCATGAAGCAATTTGTGGATTTACAAAATGAATATAGTGGTTACGTGATGATTGTGGATTATCACGCCCTGCATTCTCTGCGAAACCCAAAAGAAATGCGTGAAAATATCATCGCTGTTTTGTTAGATTTTTTAGCTATCGGTCTCGATCCAGAAAAAGTGACGATTTTTAAACAAAGTGATGTCTCCGAACACACCGAGCTCACTTGGATTTTCGATACGATTATCACCATGCCATACTTGATGCGCGCACATGCTTTTAAAGACGCAGAAGCCAAGAATAAAGAAATTTCAGTGGGAACTTTTAATTATCCAGTGTTGATGGCTGCTGACATTTTGCTATATGCACCAAATATTGTCCCAGTCGGTGCCGATCAAAAACAACACGTAGAAATTTGCCGAGATATTGCTGAAAAATTTAATAATCTTTATGGCGAAACATTCAACTTACCAGAAGCCAAGATAATGCCAGATTTGGCCATCGTGCCCGGTACCGATGGTCGCAAGATGAGCAAGAGTTATGGCAACACAATTCCGCTCTTTGCTGAATATGCAGAAATAAAAAAATGCGTGATGAGTATCGTCACCGATTCGAGTGGAGAATTGCCACAAAATGTCTACGCGATACACAAACTCGTTCGTCCTGAGTCTGAATTAAAAAAGATATATGAAGACAAAGCTGGCAAATACAAAGAGCTGAAAGAGCTTTTGATAGAAGACCTGGAGAAATTTATCGCTCCACTTCGTGAACGACGTAAAGAATTTGAAAAAGATATTCCAAAAGCTTTGGCAATTTTAAAAGCCGGGAGTGAAAAAGCTAAAAAAGTAGCCGAAGCCAAGATGGCTGAAGTCCGTGAAAAAATCGGAGTGAGTGTATATGAAAAATAATTTAGAAGAATATAAAAAAGAAATTGTCGAAGTTATTGCAAAAATTGCTAAAGACAAAGTTTTGCTCGGTGATTTTATTAAAGATATTTTGACGCCCCATGAATTTGAAAATATAGCAGTGCGTTTTCAGATAGTGAAGAAATTGGAAAAAGGGGAGTATCAAGAATCTATTGCAGAAGATTTACATGTCGGCATAGCCACTGTCACTCGGGGCTCTCGAGAAATACAGAAAAAAGAAGGAGGATTCAGACGAGCCTTGAAAGTTATCAACAGCTAGATAAATGTTTTCTTGACTTTCTTTTTATTAAATACTAGCATACTAGTATGGTGATATTGAGAAATTCAAACAAATCTTGGTGGGGCGCAGAATCTAAAGCTTTTGCGTCGTTTTGTTGATTTTTCTTTCTCTAAATAAAAAGAATCCACTAACAGGCGCAATCAAGCGCCTTTTTTGTTCTTTAACAACTTCGTTCTAAATAACTACAGAAATGTGGGGATACTAATATGGTTCGAGTTCTTGTTGTTGCTTGCACTCACGGTACAGAAAAAGTCGGACTTCGGGTTCAAGATTCGCTCGAACGTATTTTGGGACATAATCCCAATATTCATTTCATGATTGGCAATCCTGATGCGCTGAAGGACAGTGTGAGATTTGTGGAGACTGACCTTAACAGATCTTTTCCTGGTCGGATTGATGGCTCAAAAGAAGAACGTTTGGCTCTTGATCTTGCTCCGGTAATTCGTTCGTATGACGTGGTCATCGATATTCATTCCACTGTGAGTGGTCTCGAGTCTGCTGTCATTCTTGCGGATCTAAACGAGAAATCTTTAAGTTTAGCTAGGGCGACTCAGGCCAAGTACGTATTGTATATGCGCATCACTGAGGGCCAGAATTTGATTTCTGGTCACCCTGCGGCCATTGGGTTTGAGTACGGGGCTGATGATTCGGAAAAAACTCATAAAGATACCGTCGAAGGAATCTGTATGATTCTCAAAGAACTTGGATTTCCAGTCGACGTGAAAGTGGAGCCAACTCAGGGAAAGATTTTTCTCGATGTTTATGAAGCTATTCCGAAACCGAGTGGTTTTGTGGCTGAAAACAACATCGAAAATTTCAAACTGGTTCAGTCTGGTCAGGTCTATGCTCACAATCCTGTTACTGGTGAAGAGCTGAGGGCTGAGGCTGATTTTTACCCAGTTCTCTTTGGTCAGCACACATACGAAGACAAGTTTGGATTCAAGGGTCGGCGAGATCGAGTCTAGGAAGCCAAACTCTGATAGTCCGTAGTTATTTAGAAAGGAGGTGCGCCATGCTTTGGGACAACGAAGTGGAAATCGACTGGTGGCGTTAAGGCTTTAATCGTGCGGATTGGCCCACCGCAGCATCCGGGCGGCTCGTAGTAACGAGCCGCCCTTTTCTCTTGCAATTTTTTTATTAACTGATATATTTATCTCGTGAACCGAAACATACACGCAAATAATATTATTGTGATTAACTTTATTAAGACCCCTCGAGGGCTGATATTTGCGTTGTAATAAATCTCTAAAACAATAAAACTTACAACTCAAACACCAGCTCTCGAGGGCTGGTGTTTTTTGTTCCTCGAAGCTGATTAGTTCTTCGCAAAATGTTGAGCAGTTCCTTAACGCGCTCTAGGGCGCATAACCAACGGAGTAAAACGATGTCGAAAGTGCAGTTGAGTCTTAACGATTGGTTTACGAGAGCGGTGAAGTCTGGGAGGGACTTTCTCACAGTCCCTCCTCACATTACCGTCCTCCCTTGTGGACACACTCGGAGTCAGGCGGAGCCGGAGTTCTGCCTTCGACGAGTGAGGGATGGGTGGGTTCACCACTTCACTCTTCGTTGCCAAGAGGAACCCTTGCCTCTGCCGGAGGCTTCTCCGGATCCTGCCATCGTTGAGAAGCGCGTAGAGAAGGTGAGGAATACTGAGATACTGCCGCGCGTATTCGGTATTGTGAATTAGGAACCGCATGCGCATGGCAAAAAGTGACGGCGTCAAAAAAACAGGATGGGGGGTCTCCACCTTCCTTCCGCTTCCGGGGGACGAAGTCCTCAAGTCCAGCGAACAGAGTCTCTGTTCGCTCGGACGATCGGTTGACCCTGGTTTCACTTGCAGTGGTTGTTTGTTTCGAAAAGACTGCGAGCACAGAGATATGTCCAACAGGGCTAGAACATCCGCGGTTTAGCCCACCGCGATAGGAGATCTGAGGCCGGCGACCATCGTGTCGCCGGCCTCGAATTCTTTTTAGGCTGTTTTATTTATTTTTTTATGTTAAAATGTTCGTAATATGAAAGGCAGAATATATATAAAAAATTTATCAGAAAATGTGGGCAAGGAAGTTGTTATTGCAGGTTGGGTAGACGTGCGTCGAGATCAAGGCAAGATGGTTTTCTTTGATATGCGAGATATGTCGGGCCGGGTGCAATGCGTGACTTTACCAATGCATGAGGACGCTATAGCCAAAGCTAAAGAAATTCGCCCAGAATGGGTTTTAAAAGTGAGTGGCTTGGTAAAAGCCCGAACTGATAAAAATGCCGCAGCTGGGGGCGGGGTAGAAATCGAAGTTTTAAATAT
>JAGNZX010000033.1 GCA_017984185.1 Minisyncoccota bacterium
GCCTTTTTCTGATTGGCGTCCAGCCTGAAATTGTCTTCCAGTTTATCGGATAGATTCACCCGCTTATTATACTAGGTAGAGAGACCTGGTGCACTATCGAGTCACGCACACGACGCTAGATTCTGGGTTTGGTAGGGCGTCTTCGTTTAGCATCTCTGGTGCACAAACTTGAATGCGCCCATTGGTTAGTTTTTGCACAGTGTAGGGTGACCCTGTTTCTATGGGTTCGTTTGGTACGGCTGAAATATATGTAGGGACCAAGCATCCATCTCCACTTTTCTCCATAAATGATTCTATGTCTTTTTTAGTTGTTGTGATTTCCGGACAAGTGAAATCGTCACCACCGATGGAAAAATCTCCCTCAAACACTCCTTTGTTATCGGCGATTCGCTGGCCTATGGCCGACAAAATACTATTTATATTGGCCACTCGTTGCGTGTTGCGCGCTTGAGCGAACTGTTTGGCGGGATTAATCGCCACAATCACTATCGTTGCCAGAACTGCAATAATACCAATAACCACCAATATTTCTATTAGTGTAAACCCGCCCTGTGAGCGTTTTTTGTTATTCATTTTTTAAAATTTATTAATTAATAATAAACTTCTAGTTCGACTTGCTAATACTTAAATAATACCGCTCTATATAAAATCTGTAAATAGTGCACAGTGCAAAAACTAAAATTCTTCCAAGTTCTTGATGCGCATTGTGTTCGGGTTTATGGTGGCTCTTAGGTTGGTTATGTAGTTTTTATTGTTGGCAGTTGTTTCGATTGTTTCTCCAGACCTAGATTTTATACTACAGGATTTTTCAGCGATTTTTAAGTTTTCGTTATTAGGGTTGTAATTTTTATCTCTGATTATTTTGAGGATTGCTATATTTAGGCAAGAGTAGGCTAGCTGGAAGCTTTCTGTTTTTAGTTCAAAATCTAAAACGTTGGCTCGACGATAGAAAAGGGTTAGATTTAAATTGATGGTTATGAGCAATAGTATCATGGAAATTATTATGGTTGAGATTAGGGCCATAAAACCTTTTTGGTTTTGTTTTTCTAGTGTTGTCATTGGTAAAGATATTTAGTAATTATAAAAGGGTATTTATGTTCTCCGTCTCTTAAGATTATTTCAGTAGTCAAAATATTGGATTGCAATTTAAAATTTAAGCAAATTGGGTCGACATTTTTTGTGTTTAGAGGGATAAAGCCATTGTTGTGAATGTTAATTTCTACATAATTTATATTATTTTCTGTATTTAAATATATGATAACCGGGCTTTCTTTTGGGCTAGTTTTTATTATTGAAAGTGTTTGATTACAATCTGGTCCAGAGATTTGTGGGTAATGGTCTGGATCGATTCCAGTAAATACCCAATTTAATTTTCGTAAAACAAAATCGCCTTCAGACAAGGTGGTCGATTTGGTATTCATCTGGTTTGAGTTGTATCCTAGTTGATAGGCGGTGACAAAACCCGCTCCCAACAACACGGAAAATAAAGCGATGTAGATTATGACTTCAATTAAAGTAAATCCACTTTTTTTCATATTTTTGGTCTTATTATTGTTAAAGCATCTTGGTTTTCACTGGATAGAAAAATCTGATCATCGGCATAATCTAAGTTGGTGGGTTTGTCGGCGAAGTTAAATTTTCCAATCAAAAGAATATTTTCTGGGGCAGAAATGTTTAAAATTTGTATTTCTGCACCAGTGGTTCCAGTAATTAAAAAAGCATATGGCCCAACAACGACGAGGTCATTTATGCTCGAGTTTACATCGTATAGACCTAGCACGTTTGGGTTTATGGGGTCGGTGATATCTAAAATATAAAATTCTTTATTGCCGACGGTTCGGCCGAGATATAAAGTATTCCCGATGATTTGTAGGCTTTTGCCATTGCCCGATCCAGATGGCGCATCAAAACCACCGACTCGTTTCATAAATTGAAAACTGCTCGGGTTTATGTTGACGATACTTAGTTCTTCTGTATTTGGGGTGGCGATATAAGCGTAATTGTTTTTTACATAGATTGCATTTATGCTGGCACCAACTTCATAACTACCCAATATGTTTAGATTGGTTGCGTCAATCACATAAAATTCTGCATAATTATTTTTTTTTAATCCTAAAAATATTTTTGAATCATAATAAAAAACCTTATTACCGACGCTGTTTATGTCTGTGCCACCGGGAACTACATTTAATGTGTTTGTTAATGTTGGGTTGTGTGGGTCGCTAATGTCGATGATTTGTAGTTGTCCATTCTTGCTATCGTTGGACACATAGGCATATGACCCAGCGATATCGATTGAGCTCAAACCAGGACCGGTGTTTAGAGAAGAGATTTGGATCGGAGTGGTTGAGAGATTTTGGTTATCAAAAATAAAAAAATCTGGATCGTTGGCGAGAGATGGGTCGACGCTCATATAGACAAATTTATTTTTTTCATCTAATCCAGTAGCCTTGAGTGTGTTTTGGGTGGTATCGGTCGAGGTTAATTTTACTGGATGTGTCCAATCATTATTTGGTGGAGTTGTGGCGCAATCTCCATCGAGAGCTGTCGCGGTGGCAGTGTCGATTATTCTAGTGATGAATTTTAAATCTAAAGCAACCAAGTCTCTTTCCCAACGTGTTTCGTTTTCAATATTTTTTGCACACTCAGTGATTTGGCTGGGGTGGATATTTATTTTTCTATTAAACATGGGACTAGGTGACCCAGGGCAAACCGCCCCAGCGTCATCGCAAGGGAGAATATTTTCATAGTCTAGGCCTTGGATTGTGGCCCAGAGGGCTTGATTTAACATAAAAGCCTCGTGATGATTTTCTAAATCTAGAGTGCTGGTCTGGTTGTTGAAAGTTATCAAGATTATAGCTCCAATACAAAGAGTCAATACCATGAAAGCAATTAGTATTTCTATAGTTGAGACTCCTTTATTTAGTTTTCTACCAATCGATTCTTCCTGCATGGTTTATATTTATATCTACAGTTTTAGTGCTGTCGCGAAGGTGGATGGTCGCGTCCGTGCTGTCACCAGTGAGTTTTTTAAAAATAATTTGTGAAGGGAAGGTGGTACCTGGATGGTCGGAGATATGTGTGTTGGCGGGGATCTCGTCGTTTTGTTCTTGGTTGCAATCATCACCTTTAAAAATAATATAATTTGGTGTCAGATAACAAAATCCATAATCTTGGTTGTCTAGATTGGCCATGGCTAGGCTGCGAGCTCTTTCTAAAATACTTACGATGAGTATTTGCTCACTGAATAGAGAATTTCTTTCCAGAGAACTTAGATTGAGTCCAGAGCTTAAATTTATTATCACTCCAAAAATGGACACAGTTAGTAAAATTTCAATTAGGGTAAAACCAGTGTTGCGCATCATTATTTTGGAGTTAGGTTTTGAGTAATGCTGTAGATGGGGGTGATGATGGAAATGGCGATGAGCCCAACGATGGCTCCCATGACTATCATCAAAACTGGCTCGATAGTATTGGTCAGGTTTTTAGTAAAGTTTTCTACTTCGGACTCATAAAGCTCGGCGAGATAAATCAGGGCTTCACTCAAATGCCCGCTTTGCTCACCGACTGATACCACTTGAATTAAAATATCAGGAAACAATTCTGGGTTGGTTTGGAAATGCGAAGAAATTTTTTGTCCGCGGTTGGTAGTTTGGTTTATTTTACCTAGTTCCTCTTTATAGAGAAGGTTGCTGGTTATTTTTGTAAGGATATTCAAGGTCTCGCCGAGAGGCACTCCACTTTTTAAAAGCAGGCCCATGTTTCTGGTGATGTTGGCTAGGTTGTAGTTTTTGATGACCAGACCGATTAGAGGTATTTTGAAGACATATTTGTCAAAATAAAAATGAAATTTGAAATTCCTTTTTAAAATAAATGGTGTGGCTATGCTGATAAGGATGATGATAGTGAACAGGTAAAGACCATAATTTTGCAAAAAACTACTTGACCACATCACCACGCGAGTCGAGAGCGGCAGATCAATGTGTAGACTTTTAAACACTGGAGAAATTTTAGGAAAGAGATATAGCATCAAAAAAATAGTGATACTAAGTGTAGCAAATAGGACTATCACTGGATAAATAAAAGCACTAATGATTTTTTTACGTAGAGCATCTTTCTTTTTTAGTTCTGTGGCTAGGTATTCCAGGTTTTCCGAAAGCATCCCCGTAGATTCACCTAGGGCGATCATGTTAATCGAAAAGTCTCCAAAAATTGTGTTAAATTTCCGGAGACTTTTTGAGAATTCTTGTCCGTTCGAGACGTCGGTGATGATGGTGTTTAGGATGACGTGATGACTTTTCTTTTTGGTTTGGGTTTGGATGATGATCAAACTGTCGAGCATCGGTATCCCAGCTCGTATTAAAAATGAAAGGCGTTTCATCAAGAAAGTCTGCTCACTTAAGGTCATGTATCTAAAATACTGTATTATATTTTCCAATTTTTTATGATTCATGGTTATTCATGAATAACTCTCAAGATTTCTTCGAGGGTCGTAATACCAGTTTTTACTTTTTGGAAACCGTCTTCGAGCATTGTAGTCATCCCGTGGCTAATAGCTAAATTTTTTATTTCACTCGATGGGGCTTTGCGTAAAATTGCCTCACGGATAGATTCATCTGCTACCAGGACTTCATTGATACAGGTTCTCCCGCGATAACCACTACCGCTACATTTTTCACAACCTTTTCCAACGTAGAATTCTGTCATTTTTTGTAGGAATGGGTAAAACGTGGTATTAGTAAAACTTTTTCGGATAGTTTCTGTCATTTTTTGTTTTTCTTTACAATTTGGACAGATTTTTCGAAGCAATCGCTGGCCGATGGCTATGTTTACAGTTGAAGCTACAAGGTATTCTTCTATACCCATATCTAGGAGTCTCGGTAGGGTTGTGGCTGCGTCATTGGTGTGCAAGGTAGAAAGTAACAGATGTCCTGTCAGGGCAGTGTTTACAGCAATACTGGCCGTCTCGGCGTCACGAATTTCACCGACCATAATTATATTTGGGTCTTGGCGCAATATCGAGCGTAGTCCACTTCCGAAGGTCAGACCTTTTTGATTGTTGACTTGAATTTGTTCAACGCCATTTATGGCATATTCAATAGGATCTTCAATGGTAACAATCGACACTTCTGCTGAATTTAACATTTTAATTAAAGTATAAAGTGTTGTAGTTTTTCCACTACCAGTCGGACCAGTCGATAAAATCATCCCGCTAGTTTTGTTGAGTGCATTTGTAATTTTTTTTATATCGTTTTCACTAAAACCCAAACTTTCTAAGTCGTGGTGTTCTTGGTTTTCGGTTAGTAATCTCATTACAACGTTTTCACCGTGATAAGTCGGCACGATGGATATCCGCATATCAATAAATTCACCTGCATCGGGTAGTGTATAACGAAATCTGCCATCTTGGGTAGCTTGATGTTCATCACTCCGCAATTTTGACAAGACTTTGATACGCGAGATTATTTCGTTATGAATTTTTTTAGGAAATTCAAAAGCGTCTTGTAAGACGCCATCAATACGAAACCTTATACGGATATTGTGAGAATTGGGATCGATGTGGATATCCGAGGCTCGGTGTTTGTGAGCTTGCTCGATCAAATAGTCGATGAGATTAATAATAGAAATATCTTTCCCTAAAGAAATTTCTTGTTCCAACTGATCCTGTTTTTCTTGGATAGTCATAACATAGATATGCTATAGTCAATATGTTAATTTTATCACAATGGTAAAAAATATAAAGAAAATTGTAGTTGTGGATAAACGCGAAGGGGAGACTCCGCTCTCCGCCCTGGAGCGTTTTCGGGCCAAAAATAAAGGCTATAAAGACTTGCCGATTACTTACGCCGGCCGGCTCGACCCGATGGCGAGTGGGGTTTTGGTGCTCTTGGCTGGCGAGAAAACTAAAGAAAAAGACAAATACTTGTTCCTTGATAAAGAATATGAATTTGAAGTTTTGTTTGGCTTTGCCACCGACACTTATGACATCCTGGGCAAGGTGATTAGCCATAAGTCCGACTTATGGCTAGAGAGTTTTAAAAAAATGATTTTAGAAAATTTGAAATATTTTACTGG
>JAGNZX010000034.1 GCA_017984185.1 Minisyncoccota bacterium
GGATCAAACGGTGCACTCAAACCAGGGTTCCAGTTTTCTGGTAAAATTTTTCTAAAATCTACCCAAGATATATTTTCAATCTTTACTGCATCAGAAAATTTTCTTGGATCTTTGTCATATACATAATCAATATTAGAAAGGTTGATTAATTTTTTGGCATTTAAACTTTTGGCCACATGTACAGCAGCCAAATCGCTACTATTCCCCGGTTGCCAGCCTGCCCCCACCAACACTGATTTAGTGCTGGTATGCACCAAATCTGGATTCATAATCATCTTTTCATCGGCCATTTCTCCGAAACTAACTCGCACCAATTCACCATTTAATCGAGTAGCGGCAATACCCACCCAGTCCAATTCATTTGTATCGATTACACCCAAAGATTTTGCGCTGTCGATATATTCACGCGCAGTATTTCCACCACCAGCAATAACCACGAAACGTGTTCCCTTGTTTGTTTGAGTAATAATTACTTCTTTAAAATTTTTTAGAAATTCTGTATCGATACCATTTGGCACAATCAAGGAACCTCCGAGCGAAATAATTATTGTTTCTTGCATACTAATATCCTAAAGCTTTAATAATATCTTTGTGCACATCTTCGATAGATTGCTCTCCATTTATAGAAAAAAGTTCATAACCTTCTTTGTCTTGAAAATAATTCATCGATGGAACAACATTGTTTACATATTCATTAAATCTCTTGGCAAGGCCTTCTTCTGTATCGTCTGCTCGCCCTCTTTTCAAATTTCTCTTGGTAGCTTCTTCTTTGGAAAGCTCGATGTAAATTATTTTTACTTTTTCTCTTTTGAAGAATTTTATCATAGCCTCGAGGTTTTCAGATTGACCAAGTGTCCTTGGATAACCATCAAAGATTATATGATGCTGTGGATCTAGGCCTGAAGTTAAAATATTTACCACGATAGAATTTGTTAAAAAGTCTGGTTGTAGGTGTCCAGCATTTACAGATTCTTTGATTAAACTACCAGTATATCCGTTGGATTCGATCAATTTTCGGTATTCATTGCCCGGGTAAGCATACACGCATTCTTTGCCGTCCTTCATCTTCAAGAAGTCCATCAAGAGCTTGATCTGGGTCCCCTTGCCGGAGCCGACTATTCCAAAAAATACAAAAGTCTGTGGTTGCATAAGTTAAGAATAGCGAATTTAGACCGATAAATCAACATCCTCACCCCGTCTGCTGCTGCATCCACCCCTCTCCATTAATATGGAGAGGGGTCAGGGGTGAGGTGAATTTTTTACAAAATTATGCTCTAATTAAGTTACTTATGGATAAAAAAGAAATAATCACCATTGCCGGAGTCCCGGGTTCAGGAAAATCTAGCACTGCTGACGGAGTGGCCAAGGCTCTCGGCTATACCCGCTTCTCTTCTGGAGATTTTATGCGCAAAATTGCTCTCGATCGAGGTATTTCTCTGAATGAACTAATGACCAAGGCAGAGACAGATGATTCAATTGATATTAGTGTTGATAGTGAAGTTCGAAAAACTGGCACCGGTGAAAAATTGGTTATCGATTCTCGCCTAGCCTTTCACTGGATACCTGAATCATTTAAAGTATTCCTCGACCTACCCCTCGAAATTTCAAAAGAAAGAATATTAAGCAACCTAAAACATAACAAACTACGCCAAGAAAGTGAAGGCATAGCCGACGCAGAAGGCGTATATAGAAAAATTACCGAGAGACTAGAAAGCGAGAAAAAAAGATATAAAGAACTCTATAATATAGACCACACCGACAAATCCAATTTTGATCTAGTAATAGACACAAACAAAAACAACCTCAATGAGGTTGTTCAAATCATCCTATCAGAATATAAAAAGTGGAAAGAAAAATAATTTGAGTAGAAATGAGAAGACCGCCTGCGAGGTGTGGCCAAACGGCTTCCCACAAACGGTCGTGATTATTTCTTCTTTCTCCTTTCTTCCATCGTGAACTTTACAATTTCTAGGGCCATAAACAGAGTCTTGTTGCTCGCGTTGAACTCGCTGAGGACAGACGATACCTTGAGAGCAATCTCAAGTGCCGCAACTTCGGGTTCTTTGGTAACGGCGTCGAACTGACCCGGCTCACTCAGAAATTGTTCAAACCTAGACCTTACTTCTTCCGCAAACGCTTTTGCATTTTGCTGATTCTGTTTTCCCGCGGACTCTACCAGGGCTTGACCAATTTTCTTAATTGTCTTTATTCGTACCCATCCGCCAGCGAAGAACTTAGAGACGCTACCCTGAGCAACACCAGACATATCTGCCAAATCTTCTTGGTTCAACTCAAGTCGAACCTCTCGCAGATTTTTAACCCAAACCAAGAACTCCGGATTTGGCGTGAGTGAACTCCTGCGTCTGATCATGAACTGCTTCCTCTTAATCTTGGTTCAGTGGCAACCCATTCGCCACAGCTTTTAATCTACAAACGCTAGTTTTACGGCCTAAAAGCTGTGGCTGACTCAAAATTTCAAATAACAAATTTATCTCTGTTTAACATATTTTAAGTAAATTGTCAAAAGATTTTACCAATTTAATTCATTTTTAGATATATAAAACAAGGTAAAAAAGATATCCATAGAATTTTGTTATATTTTATTGACATAAAATTAGCTTTGGAATATAATACTATTATGGATAAAGAAAACTTAGTAAAAATCGAAGAACTATTAAAAAACAGCGGTTTTTTGGAAAAAGAAATATCTATATATTTAGCCATTTTAGAGCTAGGACGAGGCACTGTGGCCGAGATATCACGCAAAGCTGGCATCAACCGCTCGACTGGGTATGTAATTCTCGATAGTTTGACTAGTAAGGGCTTGGTAAGGGTGTCCGGCAAGGAACCAAAGCAAGAATATGTGGCTGAATCCCCCGATAAACTAAATATATACATGAACGAACAAGCCGAAAAACATAAATGCTTAGCTGAAAATGTAAAAGAGCTTTTGCCAGAACTTGTCTCATTGCATAAAGTCGGCGATCGACCAAAAGTTCGTTTCTACGAAGGACTAGCTGGACTCGAGTATGTGTATAACGACACTCTGACTTCCAAAGAAGATATTTATTCTACTTCGACCTACGAAGAAATGCATGAGGCTCTGCCAAAATATTTCGACACCTATTATGCACGACGAGTAAAAAAGAATATATTTATCCGCACCTTCGTCTCCGACACACCGCTCGCCCGTATCCGTAAAGCAAATGACAAAATCGAATACCGCGAAACTTTTCTGGTCCCTCAAGATAAATTTTCTTTGCCGACAGATATTGAAATTTATGACAACAAAGTAATGTTTGCTTCGTGGCGTGAAAAACTCGGTGTTATCATCGAGTCACAAGAAATAGCCACTACCCTAAGAAGTGTTTTCAAATTAGCTCTCGAAGAAGCAAAAAGACTAGACGCTAGAAGCTAGCGCCTAGAGACTAGAACCTAATTTTTAGTATTCCCGCATTGAGACTTGAGCGTCGATTTTTTTGATGAGGTCTAGGACTACGGAGACAACGATTAAGATAGAGGTTCCTCCTAATGCTAGTGAAGTAATACCAGTCAAATGTTGCATGATTATCGGAAGCACAGCAATGAAACCGAGGAAAGTCGCCCCGAGCAATGTAATACGTGTTAAAACTTTAGAAATATATTCAGCAGTCGATGCTCCTGGACGAATACCTGGAATAAAAGCCCCATTTTTTTGCAAGTTGGTCGAAAGAGCTTCTGGATCAAAAGTAACTGCAGTATAGAAATATGTAAACAAAAATACCAAGATAAAATATAATACGCCGTAAAGCAAACTTGTTTGAGAGAAAGATAATAGAACTGTTGATATTTTTAATAAAAACGGTTGCGAAAACTTCGAAAGAAAAGCTCCGATCATTTGAGGGAAAAGTAAAATTGAAAGCGCAAAGATTATCGGAATCACTCCGGCTTGATTGACGCGAAGTGGTAAATAAGTCGATCCCCCACCATACACCTTCATGCCTCGCATTTGTTTAGCGTAAGTCACTGGTATTGGACGCTCTGCTTCAGTAACCATCACTATACCAGCGACAATCAACACCCCAGCCACAGCAAACATTAGGAAAAGTGGAATTTGTGACGGATCGAAAGTAAAAGCTAGTTCAATTATTTTGTTTGGTAAACCAGAAACAATACCAGCAAAAATTATAAGCGACACGCCATTGCCAATACCAAACTCAGAAATGAGTTCACCAATCCACATCAAAAGTATCGCTCCAGCCACAACGATAACGATATTTAATACACGATCAAAAAGATTCAAGTTAACTAAAATGCTTTGATTTTCTAAAATTGTCAAAAGGGCAAATCCCTGAAGAGTCGCCAAGGGAACAGTCAGCATTCTAGAATATTGGGTAAATCTTTTTCGGCCAGATTCTCCTTCTTCGCTATATATTTTCTTCAAAGCTGGAACCATTATGGTCAAAAGTTGCATTATAATAGAACCAGTAATATAAGGGCCTACTCCAAGCATGAGAATTGAAAGATTAGATAATCCTCCACCAGAAAATATATTTAAAATGCCAAAAAATTGATTGTTGGAAAGAAATCTTTCCAAGGATTGAGTATCTATGCCGGGAATTGGAATAGTCGCTAACAATCTAAAAACAACGAGAGCGACAAATACGAATAAAACTCTTTTTCGCAAAGTTGTGTCAGTCCAGATCAACTTAATTTTATTCCAAAAATTCTGCATTATTTTATAACAATTTTTCTCCCTTTGATACCAAGTCTTTTTCTAATTTCTGAAAATTTCTCCCCTTTAGTAGCTAGTTTGTCTTTAAGAATCTTTACATTTTTCTTCTTAGACTTAAACTGGTAACCTCGATTCTTTGGCAACTTCTTAATAATATCACGAAGTTCCGGTCGGCGTTTGTTTCCAGCGCGGGCAGTCTGACCCTTGCCTCCTCGGCCCGAGGTCTTGGCGTGCTTGCCTCCACGTCCAACAAGACGATCTCTTTTGTTCTTGTGTAATCTTTTTAGGTTATGTGTTTGCATTTTAATTAGGTTATAGCTTATAGTTTCTAGCTTTTAGCTTCGACGACTTCTGAGACAGCGACTTCTTTTCCATTCAGCACCACAGTCTCGACTGGTTTTGAGTGTCGGGTTGAAATCGCTGAAAGTGCAACCATGACTGCCTTAGCATTGTTTAATTTATTTTTACTGTTTGAAAGAATTTTTCCAGTCACATCACGAATACCGGACAAGTTTACGATATCACGGACGACAGAACCAGCCACTAGTCCACGTCCTTTGTTTGGCATCAATTTT
This sequence comes from Minisyncoccota bacterium, assembly GCA_017984185.1. Classification (GTDB taxonomy): domain Bacteria; phylum Patescibacteriota; class Minisyncoccia; order Phycocordibacterales; family UBA9973; genus UBA9973. The sequence goes on from JAGNZX010000034.1 coordinate 5,290, forward strand.
ACATATGAACTAGAAAACTTAGCAGAAAGTTCATGTGGAATAGACATGGTTTTGGTGAGTTTTAACTTAACCATGTTTTTCTTGGCGTTACGAACAGCCTTGTTTATAGCCAATGCTGTATCCCCTGCTTTGCCGAGACCCAAACCAATAGCCCCCTTTCTATCACCAGCCACGAGAGCTACAGAGAAAGAAAATCGGCGACCTCCAGCAACCACGCGAGTCACTCGACGAATATTTAAAATTTTCTGATCAAACTCTGGTTTTGGTCGTCCAAAAGAAGAACTTCGGCGTCCATTACTCTTTTTCTCTTTTGTTTTTGTTGTATCTGTATCCATATTATTTTATTTAAAATTTAAGACCGCCTGCTCGAGCTTCGTCCGCCACAAGCTTGATGCGTCCTGTATATTTAAATCCATTTCGATCAAAAACTACTGTATTGATCTTGTTTTTTAAACAAGCCTCGGCAACCATTTTACCGACTTGTTTAGCTCGTTCGGTTTTTGTGCCTTTTTCTATCTTGGCATCACTTGCTGAGACGATAGTCTTGCGAGCCATATCATCGATAACTTGAGCATAGATAAATTTGTTTGAACGAAAAACTGAAAGTCTTGGGCGCTCCACAGTACCCATCATCTTGGTTCGGATTTTCTTCTTTAGTCTTATTCTTTTGTCTTGTTTGTTATTCATTGTATTTTTCTTAAGCTATTCCCTACAAGCTAGAACCTATA
>JAGNZX010000035.1 GCA_017984185.1 Minisyncoccota bacterium
TAGCCCCCTCCAAAAGAAACTCCGCGCGCATTCCCTCCCAGACCCTTCCTGCGCGCGGAATCCAAATCCCAAACCCCGCCGAATTTCAAAAAAGATTAGCCGAAGTTTTGCGAAATCCTTTTCCCAGAAAATTGCTTTCGCAAAACTTCGTCCGCTTTGTATTTAGCGTTTTCCCGCACTTTCCATTTTGGAAAGCTCTGTGCTTCGCACAGAGGCGCTTCAGCGCGCGGGGAACGCTGTATCAGCGATTTTGAAAATAGGTTCTAACTTGGTACAATAGACACACCAGAATAGAACTAGACGGTTTTTTAGAAGCCAAAATGCGGGACGCGCGAAGCGCGTCCCAAGGATTCCCGCCGAATTCCCCCAACGAATTCAGAATTTTTGGCGCGCTTGCGCGCACTGTTTTTTCGCCAAGGAGGAGGTTCGAAATCCCGTGCGATACAAATTCAGTATTTGCTTTGGACAAATACAAAAAGAATTTTTGTGATTGTAAATATATTTTGGTATACTGGAAATGTTGAAACCAATTATTATTAGCAAAGTTAGCAGAAATGGCTATTCTAGCTATCTTAACTTTGCGTTAAGGTTTCAACACTAGAGTAGCCATTTCTGCTTAAAAAATATATGTCACAAAAATTCTTTTTGTATGCTCGCAAGAGTACTGATGTCGAGGATAAGCAGGTTTTAAGTATTGACGCCCAGCTCACCGAATTGCGCTCATTTGCCCGAGAGCAGAATTTGGAGGTCGTTGAGGAATTTATTGAAAAGCAATCTGCTAAAATTCCTGGCAGACCTATTTTCGGGCAAATGTTGAAACGTATCGAGCGTGGCGAGGTTAGCGGTATCGTATCTTGGCACCCCGATCGCCTCGCGCGCAATTCGGTGGACGGCGGACAGATAGTATATTTCCTCGACACGGGAAAACTTGCGAGCCTAAAATTTCCCTCGCACTGGTTTGAGAATACTCCGCAAGGGAAATTTAGTTTGTCTATGGCATTTGTCCAAAGCAAATATTTTGTAGATTCTCTTTCCGAAAATACGAAACGCGGACTTCGCCAAAAAGTACGCATGGGAATATTCCCAAGCCAAGCACCTTTGGGTTATCTCAACGATTCGCGAACAAAAACAATCGTGGTTGAGAAAAAGAAATCTAAAATTGTGCGCTTGGCTTTTGAAAGATATGTAAAAGGAAATATGCGACTGGAAGATATGTCAAATTTTTTGGCGAAATCCGGCGTTACAACTCGAACTGGAAAGAGAATCTCCAAAACAAAAGCGTCTTTTATTCTTTCAAATCCATTTTACATCGGTTTGTTTAAGTATGGCGGTGAACTCCACGAAGGCAAACACGAGCCAATCATTTCAAAGAAACTTTTTGATGAAGCACAGGAAATGTTGAAACTTCGCGGACAACCTGAACGCAAACCACAAAATGAACCTCAGCCATATTGCGGACTCATTTCCTGTGCTTCTTGTGGAATGATGATAACTGGCGAACATAAATTCAAACGGCAGAAAAATGGGAATGTTCACGAGTATACATACTATCGTTGTTCTAAAAAATCTAAAACTATCAAATGTCCAGAATCTGCCGTTAGAGAAAAAGAGCTTGACCGCCAGTTATCATCCGAAATTCAAAAAGTTTCTTTGCCCAAAGACTGGGCGGAAGAATTGTTAAAAATGGCAGAAAAAGATTTTAACAATTCCGCCCCGTCTTTGACTGCTAGTGTGAAAGAGAGCGAAACAAAACTATCGGTCATTTCACAAAAATTAGAGCGACTTCTTACGGGATATTTAGACCAAGTAATTGACCAACCAGATTATTGTTTACAAAAATCAAAATTACTTTTCCAAAAGAAGTCGCTCGAAGAAGAAATGACCTCTCTTTCACACAAGCAGAATGATTGGCTCGAACCGATGAAAGAATGGATAAAAGACGCGCAAACACTAGACGGAATCGCACGGGATACTGACCTTTTTGCTAAAAAGGTCAAAGCCAAAGAAATCTTTGGCTCGAACCTCCTCCTTGGAGAAAAAACAGTGCGCGCAAGCGCGCCAAAAATTCTGAATTCGTTGGGGGAATTCGGCGGGAATCCTTGGGACGCGCTTCGCGCGTCCCGCATTTTGGCTTCTAAAAAACCGTCTAGTTCTATTCTGGTGCACGAGAGAAGATTTGAACTTCCATGCCCTTGCGGGCGCTACCACCTCAAGGTAGTGCGTCTACCAGTTTCGCCACCCGTGCATATTTTGATACTATCATATTTTAAAAAATAAAAAAGCAGAAATTTTTATGGTCTGGTTCCGCTTTGCGAACCGAGGACCTAAAAATTTCTGCTCTTTATTTTAGTTTTTATTCAGAAACTGCTTCTTTAACTTCAGGCTCCATTTCTTCTTCTGATGACATAGCTACTGAACGAAGTTTTCTTCTTACGTCTTTAACAGCTTTTGTACGAACATAGTAGAGTTTTGAACGTCCAGCGTTAGCCTTTTTGACGATTTCTACTTTATCGATCATTGGAGAGTATAAAGGGAAAATTCTTTCAACTCCAACACCAGATGCTACTTTACGAACTGTGAATGTAGCTCCTATTTCTGTGCCGTGTTTACGAGCAAGGACAATTCCTTCGAAAGCCTGTGAACGGTACTTCAAAGCTTCACCTTTTTTAGTTGCTTTTTCGTCTGGAATCTTTGACCAAACACGGATGGTGTCACCCGCTTTAAAATCAAGCTTCTTTCGAGCTCCCATATCTACTGGGCTAAGTTGTATATTTGTTACTGCCATAGTCGTTACACTTTAGCATAAAAGGATTTTTTAGGCAAATGGTAATAAAAAACGCCTGCCCAATTGATGAGGACAAGCGTTTTGGCTACTAAACAACAGATTTAATCTAAAAATGAAAAGTTAAGGATTCGGTAAAATAAAAAGAACTGGGGTTGTCTTTTCAATTTTTTTATTTGCACCTCTTTTACAGTATTCAGCGGCTAATCCAGAACCATATTTTGTTACTTTAACAAAGTTAGTTTTATATGCCATATAGTACTTAGGTTTATCTTTGTTTCCAACCTTATTGTCTACGACATTGTTGATTATGTCACCATTACCATCTTTGATTTCAGATGGTATATCACATATAACCACGAAGTAAATTTCCCCATTTTTATTTCTGTTAAACCATTTTTTAACACTTTCTAACTTACAAAATTCTTCAATTTGCGACTGGTTCATTGCTGAACTCATAGATGTATCAATAGAGTTAAACAAATAATCTATCGAGATATCTCTGCTTGGACGTCTACTGAATACATATACACCAACCAAATCAACTAATTCAATTTTTTTAGGAACATTTTTTGCCTCAAAAACATTTTGAAATTGATAATCAGTTTTTTTGAAAACTCGTGAATTATATATTGTATTTTCTGTAACAACATCATTCACGGAAATTTCTGTTTTAACTTTTACAACATCAACTAATTTAAAGCTAAACAAAGTATCCCTTTTTTCCATATTTTCCAAGTTTTTTACTCTGTTAATGCTGTCTTGGACATGATTCGGTGGTGGTAGCCTTTTCAAATTATTAAGTTTTTCTTGTGCCGAAGTCTCTGTTGTTTGCAAAAACAACAAAATCATAAATCCAAATTGTAAAAATTTGGCAAAATTTATTTTTTTCATACCTGTAAGATTTTTTTGTTTTTACTTATTTTTACGAAGAACACGCGTCTCCATCTAAATACAATTATATCATAATATATATAAAAAAGCAAGTATTTATGACAAAATACCTTTATTTTACAATAAAAGCTTATTTATTAATGCTTTTCAGATCCTCTGAAATTGGGGCTTCTATTTTCAAATTCTCCCCTGCTAAATTCTTGAATTCTATAGATTTGGCATGAAGTGCAAGTCTAGAAATAGATTCTGGACAATTTTTATCTGATGCATAAAGTTTGTCACATACAACAGGATGATTTAAAAATTTCATATGCACTCTTATTTGATGAGTTCTTCCAGTCTTTGGATAAACTTCAACCCAAGTATATTTTTCTCCGTCTATTTCAATTCTTTCCAATACTTTGTATTCTGTAACTGCATCACGCAATTTTCCACTCTTACCTCGTGAAGCAATTCTTTTTCTAGGATCACTAGGGCTTCTGCCAATCGAAGCGTCTATGGTACCTGTATCATTTTTCATATGACCAGAAACAAGTGTTATATATGTTTTTTTTATTTCTCTATTTTGAAATTGTTTTTTCAAGAATTCATAAGCATTTTGATTGCGAGCTAAAAGCAAAACTCCACTCGTATCTTTATCGAGACGATGCACTATTCCAGGGCGAAATATTTTTTTTATTTCTCCATTTACTTCTATTTCCATTGGTTCGCCGACATTTTTCATTTCTGGATATTCTTTCAATATCAAATCAGCAAGAGTTTCAACATCATTTCTTCCATCTCCATGCACAGAAATCCCCGCTTGTTTATCGATAGCTAAAATATCTTTATCTTCGTATAAAATTTTTAGTTTAAAATCCATTTTTATTTATCAGAATAAAAATCTTTCATTGCTTTATATGCATTATTATCTTTTTTATATTCAAAAAATTCTTTTGAATTAACATATTCTGAATAATTTATATCTTGTTTTAATTTTTCAATAAAACCTTGAATTTCTTTATATTTTTTATGTATAAAATCAAAAGATTTATTTTCTTTATTCTTTTCAAAAAATTTCAAAGCTGATTTCAGTTGATCATCGATTTGTTTTACCAACATATATCTAAATGGATGTTCGTTTAATTCATCAGCCTTATCTTCTAAATATTTATGTGTAAAAAATTCTATATCTTTTTTAGAACCAGCAATTACGAATTTTGGAACCATGAGTGAACCTCTTGCGTGAGTATCTGGGTCTTCAAAATATTTCACAGTGGGAATAGAATGTTTCATCACATCATTTTCCCAAATCTTTTTTAATTTATCTTGAATAGTTGTTTTGTTTGAAGAAATTGTAAAATCAAAAGAAGCACCAAGATAACCATATTCTTTCTTTTTTAAGATTGCATCCATACCAACTTTTAAATCATCTCTCTCTGAAGTCATAATAGCCTTAAATCCTGGAAGCATTCCCTTATTTGATCTATCGATAATCATAGCTTGCATCATTTCACTTAAAGAAAAACCACTTTCAAGCATTGAAAAAACTTCTAAACCTTTTTCTTTATTAGCTTTTTCAATATTTCCTTTTGTTCTTTCAACGTAATCAATATCTTTTTGAATTTCTTCTGAAGAATATTGATTTGCGGATTCAGTCCCTTCCATAGCTCCAACAAAATTCTTTGGGTCGGGTCTATTTTTATAAACATCTTCTAGTTTACGAACTAAAGCGAGCTGTTTTTCAATACTATTTAAAATACCCTCACCTGGGTATTTCATAGAGAATGGTTCCATTGGATTCTTTTCCATAGAATGAATATTATCATAAAACTTGAAAAAATAACATTTTAGGGTATACTTATCAAATAAGTTTTAAAAAATAAAAATATATGCGGGTTTAGCTGTTTTGGTAAATAACAAAAGAATACATGCGCGGTTAGCTCAGTTGGTAGAGCAACCCGTTTACACCGGGAAGGTCACAGGTTCGAGTCCTGTATCGCGCACAACCCACGCTCACGCGGGGCAATTGCCTTCGTAGTTCAATGGATAGAACAGAGCTCTTCTAAGGCTTTGATGTAGGTTCGATTCCTACCGAAGGCACCTTAAACGAACTAAATGGT
>JAGNZX010000036.1 GCA_017984185.1 Minisyncoccota bacterium
CAGACTACCGAAGAAGCCCTAGAAATACTTAGAAAAATTTTAGTAGATAAGATTTTTGGTGACGCTGGCAATGAGGTAGTCATTGAGGAATTTTTAGAAGGCGTGGAAATTTCTATTCACGCAATATCCGACGGAGAATCTTGGCAAATGTTTCCTGCTTCACAGGATCACAAGAGAATTTTTGATGGAAATCTAGGTCCAAATACTGGTGGCATGGGCACTATTGCGCCATTGGCCTTTGTTGATGAAGCATTAATGAAAAGAATCGAACGCGAAATAGTCATGCCGACCATAAATGGTATGAAAAAAGAAGGCCGACCATTTGTCGGAATTTTATATCCTGGAATAATGCTCACCAGCGAGGGCCCAAAAGTTTTTGAATTCAATTCCAGGTTTGGTGACCCTGAGACAGAGACTTATATGCGACTACTCGATACAGATATTTTAGATATTTTTGAATCGAGCCTGGACAGAAAAATTGATGATTTAAATATAAATTGGAAAAAGGGTTTTGCTTGCACGATCATGCTCGCTTCGGCGGGATACCCAGGAAATTATGAAAAGGGAAAGAAGATTTTTGGTTTGGATGAAATAAAAAATATAAAAGATATTGTCGTCTTTCATGCTGGAACAAAAATGGTGGAAAAAAATTTGGTGACAAACGGGGGACGCGTGCTTGGAGTTAGTGCTACCGGAGAAAATTTAGACGAAGCTCTCAAAAAAGCCTATGACGCTGTTTCAAAAATAAAATTTGAAGGTATGCAATATCGCAAAGATATAGGAAAAACTAGTTGACAAAGTTATCGTTTGATGCAAAATATGCTTAAGATAAACGCCGTTCTTAAGGAGAAATCTCATGAATCACAAGATCGGGGACGTCTTTGCCTATGAAGGAGCGTTGCCCCTTCATGCTGTCAAAGACAAAGAAGACGAGAGGGTTACCACGAAGTTTCTGGTCCAACTTCGTGACATCGGCGACACCAGCGTGACCCTCGAGGTCCTCAAAGTCACGTCTGGTGACCCGAACTGGTTGGGCAAGACCTACTCGATCGACCGCAGTGAGTTCGAGGGGGGAGAAGGGCGCGAGTGGTCGTTCACCCCTGTCGTGTCGTTCACGGCAGCCAATCCTGAAGCCCAATAGGGCCCCACAGCACCCGGACGGGGAATAGGCCCCGTCCGCAAAGATCAAGGAGGGACTCAATCGAGAACCTCCTTTTTAAATTACTTTATTTTTTAAATTTTTGATGATAATATAGAGCCATGACTAAAGATCCAAAAGTAGGCATAATCATGGGATCAGATTCGGATTTACCCGTTTTTGCCGAAGCTGCGCAAGTGCTAGAAGAATTTGGAGTCTCTTACGATATGACTGTCGGCTCTGCTCACCGAGCACCTGAGCGAGTTCAAAAATATTCTAGTGGCGCTATCGCTCGTGGTATGAACGTATTAATTGCTGGAGCTGGAGGTGCGGCCCACTTGGCAGGCGTCGTCGCGGCTCACACCACTCTCCCTGTCATAGGTCTGCCTGTGAAAGCTAAAGCACTGGACGGTTTAGATTCTCTTTTGTCGACTGTTAATATGCCACCAGGTATACCCGTAGCCACTGTCGGAATCAATGCTGGAAAAAACGCAGGACTTTTAGCGATACAAATTTTAGCAGTTACCGATAAAGACCTACAAGAAAAACTTTCTGCTTTCAAAAAGAAAATGAATGATGAAGTGTGCGCTAAAGGAGATAGACTTTCTGAAATTGGTTACAAAAAATATTTAGAAAAATAAAATATGAGTGACCTTTATAAAAAAGCTGGCGTAAATATAGAAAAAGGAAACGAAGTTATAAAAAGAATTAAAGGTCACGTCGCGTCTACGCACACCAAAGCCGTATTGAAAAATATCGGTAGTTTTGGCGGACTTTTTGAATTGACTGACATTGTCAAAAAATACAAAAAACCAGTTTTAGTCCAAAGTATCGATGGTGTCGGCACCAAGCTCTCGGTGGCCAAAATGATGAATAAATACGATACTGTCGGGCAAGATATCGTCAATCATTCTTGTAATGATGTTTTGGCAATGGGCGCCACACCTATTACTTTTTTAGATTATGTAGCCAATGAAAAATTGATCCCTAGCGAGATGGAAGCTATTGTCAAAGGTATGTCCGAGGCGTGCCGAGAAGCTGGTGTAGCTCTGATCGGTGGGGAAACTGCAGAGATGCCAGGGACTTATACAAAAGGTGAGCACGATATCGCTGGTTGTATCACTGGTGTAGTAGAAAAAGGAGAAATAATTACTGGAGAAAATATAAAGGAAAATGATTTAATACTAGGTTTTGCTTCCAACGGCTTGCATACAAACGGATATTCTTTGGCTCGCAAATTACTTTTTTCTGTAAAAAAACATTCAGTCAATACTCAGATTAAAGAATTGGGTTGTACTGTCGGAGAAGCATTGCTGAAAGTTCATATAAATTATATGAAACCAGTGTTGCAACTCTTAGATAAAGGGGTACAAATAAAAGGTATTGCTCATATAACAGGGGGTGGATTTATCGAAAACATACCTCGAGTATTGCCAGCAAACCTAGATGCGGAAATAAAAAAAGGTTCTTGGCCAATATTGCCAATATTTTCTTACATGCAAAAAATCGGTAATATTTCAGAAAGAGAAATGTATAAGGCTTTCAATATGGGTATCGGTTTGATGATAGTGGTCAAACCAGAACAAAAAGAAAAAATTGAGAAGATTTTAATAAAACAAAATAAAAATATATTTTGGGTAGGAAAAATTATTAAAGGAACTGGAAAAACAGTTTTAATTTAAAAATATGGAAATACAAAAAATAATCGAACACATAGATGATGTTTTAATAGAAACAAATTTTAAAAATTTAGGAGAAAAAAAAGTTGGCAAAGTCCGAGACATTTATATAGCTCCAGATCACCTCACTCTTATTTCTACAGATAGGCATTCTTCTTTTGATCGAAACATCGCTTATATCCCTTTCAAAGGAGAAGTTTTGAATCAAATTAGTTTATTTTGGTTTGAACAAACTAAGGATATCATTCCAAATCATGTCTTGAGTACCCCAGATCCGACAGTTTTGGTGGCTAAAAAATGCACCATGGTGCCCATAGAAGCCGTAGTTCGAGGATATTTGACCGGAGTCACCGATACATCTATCTGGACTAGATACTCGAAAGGAGAACGGGTTTTTGGCGGTATGACCTTGAGTGATGATATGAAAAAGAATCAAAAACTTGACCATCCAATTTTTGATCCGACCACCAAAGAAGATAAACACGACCGAAATTTATCACCCGAGCAAATGGTCAAAGAAGGATTTGTTACTCCAGAAATTTTTGAAAAAATTAAAAATACTGCCATAACTCTGTTTAAGAGGGGTCAAGAAATCGCTCTACAAAAAGGATTAATACTAGTAGACACTAAATACGAATTTGGTTTGGATGATAAGGGCAACCTAATTTTAATTGACGAAATTCACACACCGGATTCTTCTCGTTACTGGAAAGCAGGTAGCTACAACGAAAGACTAGAAAAAGGCCAAGAGCCAGAATACTTTGATAAAGAATTTTTACGATTATGGTTTAAGGAAAATTGCGATCCATACAATGACAAAGTTTTACCGAAAGCTCCAGTCGAGCTCGTAGCCGAATTGTCTCGACGATATATTGAAATTTATGAGACTATCACTGGTAAGGTTTTTGATCATGATTTTTCAAAGCCAATCTTAGAAAGACTTACAAATAATTTATCAAAAATATAATGATATCCGGAGCAATAAATCCACTAGATGGTAGATATTTTGAAAAGACCAGGCCATTATCTGAATATTTTTCAGAAGAGGCTTTGATGAAATATCGTGTAATAGTAGAAGGTGAATATTTTATCGCTCTTTCTTTGTCTGGAAAAACTAAACTACGAAAAATCTCAAGCACAGAAATCAAAGAGGTCAGAAAACTATATCAACTAAATGATAAAGATTTTACTGAAATTAAAAATATTGAAAAGAAAACAAACCACGACGTAAAAGCTGTCGAATACTTTTTAAAAGCTCACTTGACCAAGACGACACTCAAAGACACCTTGGAATGGATTCATTTTGGCCTAACCTCCGAAGATATAAACAATTTAGCTTATGCATTGACCTTGTCTGATGCGGTACAAAATATTATCTTGCCAACCATACAAAATATCACTGACGAGATTAATAAATTGGCTTCAAAATACAAAGATTTACCGATGCTATCGCGCACACACGGACAGTCCGCCAGCCCCACAACTTTTGGCAAAGAAATGCGAGTATTTTCAGCTAGACTCGAGAAGAGAATCTTGGGACTAAAAAGTATTGCTATACAGGCTAAACTAAACGGAGCTACTGGAAATTTCAACGCGCATTATGTGGCTTATCCAAAAGTTAATTGGCCAGAATTTAGTCAAAAATTTATTGAAAGTTTTAATAAAAATCCAAAAGAACGAAATCAAAAACTAGAAGCAAATTTGATTACCACTCAAATAGAGTGTCATGATAGCTACGTGGCTGTGTTTGATACAATCCGTAGAATAAATACGATTCTATTAGATTTTAATCAAGATATGTGGCGATATATTTCAGATGGCTGGGTAGGGCAAATACCCAAGGCGGGGGAGACTGGATCTTCGACTATGCCTCACAAAATAAACCCAATCGATTTTGAAAATAGTGAAGGCAACCTCGGTCTAGCCAATGCATTATTTGAATTTTTTGCTCGTAAGCTTCCAGTTTCCAGATTACAAAGAGATTTGTCAGATTCTACGGTCGAACGGTCTTTTGGGACAGCATTTGGCTATTCATTTTTAGCTTACACTTCGCTTTTAAAAGGCCTTGGTAAAATTAAAATTAATGAAGAAAAAATTGTGTCGGAATTAAATGCTCACCCCGAAGTAATCACCGAAGCCATACAGACAATCTTGCGACGCGAGGGTGTAGAGATGCCATACGAAAAATTAAAAGATTTAGCCCGTGGCAAAGAAATAACTCTTTCAGATATTCATGCTTTTATTGAGACTCTTGAGGTAAACCCAAAAGTAAAAAAAGAATTATTGAGTATTACTCCACAAAACTATACCGGACTAGCATCTAGCCTCGCTTCAAGGTAATATAAGAAATATGTTACACAGAGTATTAGCAATTGCTATGTTGTTGTTTTCCACCTTGTTTATGCCTTTTTGGCTGTCTGTAATCTTGGGATTTGGTGCAATTATATATTTTCCTTGGTTTTGGGAAATAGTATTTTTGTTCTTACTCTCAGATTTAATTTTTGCCTCACACACTACAAATTTTAACGGATTTACTTTTGTCTCTTTCGTTTCTTCTTTTGTAGTTTTGGTTGGTATAGAATTCATAAAAAAGAAATTGAAATTTTATACGTAGAAAGAAATGATTACACGAATATTTAAAAAACCAAATAAACACAAAGACGTCTTGGTGGAACCAGATGAGATATTTCTCGATTCAAAAAATATTCAAAATTTTGATCGTCAACAATTTGAAGGGCGGATAGAAAAATCTATTTCCAAAAAAAACATCACGCTGTTAAATATTTTATTTTTGATATTAACAGTAATTTTTGGCAGCCGTCTTTTTTATCTGCAAGTTAATAAGGGTGCGGCATACTTGACCAGGAGTGAGAATAACACCCTAGAAAAAGCAATCATTTTTGCTGATAGAGGCAT
>JAGNZX010000037.1 GCA_017984185.1 Minisyncoccota bacterium
TACTACCCCCATGAATTTAGTAGCCAAGATTCTGCCATACGCGCAGATAATCCTTTCAGTAGTGTTAATAACATCAATTTTACTCCAGCAATCCGGTGCCGGAGTCGGAGGTGCTTTGGGTGGCGGCGATGATAGAAGCATCCATCACACTCGCCGAGGCTTTGAAAAGTTCCTGTTTTACTTGTCTATAGTATGTGGAATCCTTTTTGCTTTGTCTGCCTTGCTTGCTATAAAAGCAAAAGTCTAGATGCGTGTTGGTTTTTAGTTTAATTTTGAATTTCTTTTAACAGAAAATTTCTTTAGTCACATGTCTCATGTTAAAAATATTTAGTAAATTACCGCAAAAAAGTGAAATAAACATGGCTCTCTCTGCTTTTTCCAAAAGAGAATGGGTGGTATTTACCTTACTTTTTGTCTTGCTTTTGGGTAGCACCATAGCTATATTGGAAAGCATTAATAAATCTTTTATGGTAAGTATACCTGCACATGGTGGCAGCTTGTCCGAAGGAATTATCGGGACACCTCGTTTTATAAATCCAATACTAGACAACTCTCCTGCGGATCAAGACATGGTATCTCTCGTTTATTCTGGTTTAATGAGGAAAAATAATGATGGAACACTCAGTCCCGATCTCGCAGAAAAATACGATATCTCAAAAGATGGGTTGAGTTACACATTCACACTAAAAGATGGTCTACGTTTTCACGACGATAAACCTCTGACAATAGATGATATCATTTTTACAATCAACAAAGCCAAGGATCCCGTGATTAAAAGCTATCAAAAAGTAAATTGGGATGGTGTTAATCTTGAAAAGGTAGATGATAAAACCATCAAATTCAATTTAAAACAACCATTTTCTTCTTTCTTGGAAAATACAACAATAGGCATAATGCCGATGCATGTATGGAATGATTCACCCATAGAATTGCATGGAGCAAACACAAACCCAATTGGTTCTGGGCCTTATAAAATAAATTCTATGAACAAGCAATCCTCTGGTAGCATAGATAGTTATGAATTAACTGCTTTCAAAAAATTCGCCCTCGGTGAACCATTTATAAAAAATCTCAATATACATTTTTACCAAAACGAAGAAAACCTCATCACTGCTCTTGAAAATGGTGAAGTAGAACAAGTTGGCTCGATCACCCCCGCGAGCGCGCTCGTATTGAAAGAAAAAAAATTTACAGTGGAATCTTCTATTCTACCAAGAGTCTTTGGTCTTTTCTTTAATCAAAACCAAAACCCGATTTTTACAAACAAGACAGTAGTCAAAGCCATAGAACAAACTATAGACAAAGATAGGATTATTCACGAAGTGTTGTCTGGATATGGAGTATCTATTGATAACCCAATACCACCAAACATGGTTGAGTATCAGAAGTTAAATGAACTAAATACTTTGTCGCGCGAAGAAAAACTGCAAAAAGTGCGCGATTCTTTGACCAAGGATGGTTGGATAAAAAACTCAGATGGATTTCTAGAAAAAACTACAACCGAGAAAAAAAAGAAAGTTGTCACACCACTCACTTTTTCTATTTCCACAGGCAATGCTCCCGAATTGGCTCAAACCGCAGAATTAATTAAGAAAGATTTGAACTCTATCGGTATGAATGTAGATGTAAAAACTTTTGAAGTTGGAAATCTAAACCAAAATGTGATTCGTCCACGCAAATATGATACACTTCTTTTCGGACAAATCATCAATCATGAATCTGACTTGTATTCTTTCTGGCACTCTTCGCAGAGAAAAGATCCTGGTTTAAATATAGCAAGCTACACCAATGCCAAAGTCGACAAAATTTTAGAAGATGCTTTTGTGACCATAGATGAAGCAGCAAAAATAAAAAAATATATCCAATTTGAAGATGAAATCAGAAAAGATATGCCAGCGATTTTTTTATACAGCCCAAACTTTATTTACATCGTATCACCAAAACTACAAGGTTTCCATTTGGAACGTGCCACTACTTCGAGTGAACGTTTTGCAAACATATATTCCTGGTATGTAAAAACAGAACAAGTATGGAAAGTATTCGTAAATTAACCCCAAAGGGGGCCCATAGGGCCTAATTATAAAAATAAAAAACATAATGACAAAAAAAACCAGACTACCATTTAGCTCAATCAGTGTTGATGCTGAAAAAAATTTACCGCCAAATACACAAAATGCACACACTACGCACGCTTCACCAGCCAGTAGTGCCCACCCTCGCCCATCGGTAAAAAAACCGATGAAAAATTCTACTTATCAATATTCTAAATTTGGTAAAGGACAAAACCGAAGATCCAAACCAAGCTCTCCGCACACTCACTCTAAAAACACAACTAGTGCAAAAATCCCGCCAGTTGAAGATGGAGTCATCCGCATCATTCCTCTCGGTGGAGTCGAAGAAATCGGTAAAAACATGACTGCTATCGAGATCGGTGATGATATCATCGTCATCGATGCTGGAATGCAATTTGCCAACGAAATCACCCCAGGAGTGGATTATGTAATTCCAAATACTACTTACCTCGAGGAACGTAAGGAGAAAATCCGAGCGCTCATAATCACCCACGGACACCTAGACCACATCGGCGGTGTGCCACTCGTACTTTCACGTATCGGCAACCCCCCAGTATATTCTCGAAACCTATCCATCTTGATGATGCGAAAACGCCAAGAAGAATTTCCGCATTTACAAAAAATAAATGAACAAATCGTCGAGAGAGACTCGGTGATCATGTGCGGGAAAATTAAAATAAGATTTTTCGGCGTGACTCACACTATCCCCGACTCGATGGGTATCATTATAGAAACTCCTCACGGATGGATCGTAAACCCTGGAGACTACAAACTCGATCAAATCGACGGTGTTGTCACCAAAGAAGAAGAAAAAGAATACGCGATTTTCGACAAAGCCAAAGTATTGCTACTCATGACTGACTCGACCAACATCGAGAATGAAGGATTTTCTCTGCCAGAAATAAAAGTTCACCAAGGTTTGGAAAACCTTATCAAGAAAGTCCCCGGCCGGATGATCATCGCTGCTTTTGCTTCGCATATCACCAGATTGGCTCATATCGTCAAAGTCGCCGAAACTCTCGGTAAAAAAGTAGTTCTAGATGGAAGATCTATGAAGGTCAACATCGAAGTGGCTATCGAAGCCGGATTCTTTACTCCGAAAAAAGGAACTATCATCCCTATCGAAGAAGCCGACGACTACCCACCGAACAAAGTCATCATCTTGATGACTGGGGCCCAAGGTGAAGAATTTGCTTCACTCAATCGTGCGGCTAATAAAACTCACACCAAGTTTGCTCTACACAAAGGAGACACAATCATCCTCTCGGCATCTATCGTGCCCGGCAACGAACGCGCTGTAGAAAAAATGCGAGACTTGTTGACTAGACAAGGTGTGCGCATCATCAGCTACCGCACTTCTGGTGAAGATTTTGTGCATGCGACTGGTCACGGCAACAAAGAAGACGTAAAGTGGCTTCACCGAAAAGTTCATCCGAAGTTTTTCATTCCAATTCACGGAAACCATTATCGTCTCGTGCTCCACAAAGAGTTGGCGATGGAAGTCGGCATGCCCGAAGAAAATATCGCCGTTCCTGACAACGGATCTATTATCGAAATTTCTCCCGATGGACAAAAAATCACCACTCGTAAAGAAAAAGCCCCAAGCGGAGCAATGCTTGTCGACGGTGCCTCAATCTCCGACAGCCAAGACGTAGTCATCCGAGATCGAGTCATGCTCGCCCAAGATGGAATGTTTGTGATTATTGCACTCATTGATACCAAGACTGGTAAACTCAAAAAATCTCCTGATTTAATTTCTCGTGGTTTCGTTTATCTAAAAGAAAACCAAGAGCTACTGCACCAAGTCCGCATCATCATAAAAAAATCTGTGGAAGACAGTGCTGTCAAAATGATGGCTCACCCTAATGCAAACCAAGGTCAAACAGACTTTGATCATATCAAGGCAAACTTGGGTGAAAATGTATCCAAATTCTTATATCAAAAAACCGCCAAGCGACCACTCGTCATCCCTGTGATATTGAGCGTATAATTTTACACTAAATGGAACACAGTAAAAAAATTGTATATTTGGCTGGATTTATATTTTCCATCCCGATTGCCATGATGTCGTATATAAACTCAAGTTTTCTGTCTACTTTTGTGGACGAGAAATTTGTCGGTATGGTTTACTTGCTCGGCTCAGTGGCCGCTATCGCGGCCCTATTGATCGCCCCGGTGATTTTACGAAAAATGGGTGGCTATAAATTTATAATTCTCTTGATTTTGCTCGACTCGCTAACCATCTTGGCTTTTGCTACAACCAAAAGCCTCGCGGTCGTAGTGCTCGCTTTTATTTTTGGTTTTGCTCTCAATAACACAATCATCTTTTCTTTGGATGAATTTCTCAAAATACTTTCCAAGAATTCATCCATGGGTGGCACTCGAGGTATATACCTAACCCTGACCAACCTAGCTTGGATATTGTCACAAATCTTGTTTATCATAATCGGTAGTGAAGGAAAATTTTCTTTTCGGTTGATTTATTTTATTTCATTTTTCTTGATGCTTGTTTTTTTTGTATTGTCTGCTTTGGCCTTGCGCCATATTCCAGACCCAAATTACGACAAAAAAAGAATCTGGAAATCAATAAAAGAATTTATAAAAAACAAAAACTTGATGCGTGCATATGGTATGAATCTATTGCTTCATGTGTTTTACGCAACTATGGTCATCTATACTCCTATATATCTCTCGGCTCATATCGGACTCGAGTGGAAAGCCATCGGTATAATTTTTGCGATTATGCTATTGCCTTTTTCCATCTTACCCATTAGTGCTGGAAAATATTCTGATAAAATCGGTGAGAGGCGTATGCTAATGTTTGGATTTTTTATTATTTCATTTTCAACCCTGTCACTATTTTTAATACACAGTAAAGAAATATGGATTTGGGCAACTTTGCTTTTTATAACCAGGATCGGAGCAGCGATGATCGAGGTGATGAGCGATGTATACTTTTTCAAACACATCAAAGCTGAAAATGATGAGTTCGTCGGAGTATATCGAAATGCCATACCAATGTCATTTATCGTCGGCCCACTCGTGGCCTCAGTCACATTTTATTTTGTCCCGGCTTTTAATTTTATTTATTTAGTCTTGGGAGCTATTATGTTGTGGGGGGTATACTTATCTTCAACAATTAGCAAAAACGATATCTAAATTTAAGATTGTATATTTTTTCGCAACAAACTATTTTTATAGATTTTTTCTTTATATGGTTTTAATCGAAAAACCTTGGCCAACAAACCAGCTTGTTTTAAATCTTTTTTTAAATTTTCAATGTAAGCTACCTGATCATAACCGAGCGCAATAATACTTGGGTGAATTTTTTGAATATGAGAAATATAGTTTTTAACTCCCCCAAATACAACCCTATCAACTAAATTACATTTTTTGACTAAATTAAATCTTTTTTTCTCATCTAGGATTGGTCTGGTTCCTTTAATCCTCGCAACATTTTTATCAAGAGCGATTGAAACAATTAAAATTGGATTGTCAGACAACTTTCGGGCTTGTTTAAAAAAATCCAAATGCCCCTCGTGTAAGCCATCAAAGGTACCAAAAACCATTATCTTTGTTTGTATTTTTTTATTCTGCATATTAACTTTGTTTTTTATATTCTACAATTTTCCC
>JAGNZX010000038.1 GCA_017984185.1 Minisyncoccota bacterium
CATTTTATATTGACTGCGGGCGTAGCCGGGATGGTGGCTGGAGCACTCTCGATGGGTGTCGGCGAATATATTTCTGTCAGCACTCAGCGTGATACTGAAAGAGCCTTGATAGAAAAAGAACGCCAAGAGCTAATCGATAATCCTGAAAAAGAATCCCAAGAACTCACCGCGATATATGAAAGTAAGGGCTTATCGCATGAAACCGCAGAAACTGTCGCCAAAGAATTGACCGCCAAAGATGCTTTCGCTGCTCACCTCGACGCCGAGCTCGGTATCCACCCAGACCACCTGACCAACCCTTGGCACGCGGCTTATGCTTCAGCAATATCTTTTATTTGCGGGGCAATTATTCCGATTGGAATGATCGTCATTTCTCCGGTAGCAATTCGCATACCACTCACTTTTTTTGGAGTTTTAATCGCCCTAGTTTTTACTGGAGCTCTCAGTGCTTATGCCGGAGAAGCAAATATTCCTAAAGCAATTTTACGTGTCACCACTGGTGGCATCTTGGCGATGTTGATAACATTCGGTATCGGAAAAATATTTGGAGTTCAGGGAATTTAACGCAACCACTATTCTTTCAAATATTTTCCAGCGACGCTCAGGGCAAAAGATGGCAAAATTATGAATACAGAAGTAAACAAAAGCTTGATTAATATTTGGCTAAAATTTGAATCTGGAGAATCCGGACCCGAGGCAATGAGAACTATCAAAACACCGACTATCCCGAAAAGAATCGACGCGAATATAAAAACTCTTGTGGCAATTTTTTGCATAGCTATATTGTAGCACACACCGCAAAATAACTGTTCTAATCCAAACAAGGACAGTTCTTGCTTAAATATGAGTTTGATTCTACTAATACTAACGATGTGGACCGTACAGGACTCGAACCTGCCACCCCCTCATTGCAAATGAGGTGCTCTACCAGATGAGCTAACGGCCCAGTTTTATATTTCAAACTTACTTTCCTCAACACTGTATTGCTTTCACGAGGCGCTACAGCTAAACCAACAGCCCAGATAACTACAAACCATTCTATCTCATTTTTCTAATAATGCAACAAGGAGGTTAGTTTTTTTAGGTTGTTTTTTCCATATTTTCTGTTACTATGTAAAAAGTTCTTTATAGGCAAAAATATTCGGGAGTAGCTCAGCGGTAGAGCGATCGCCTGTTAAGCGATTGGTCGTAGGTTCGATCCCTACCTCCCGAGCATTAAAAAACCAAAGATAATACGGCGGTTAAATCAAAAAATATAATTCTTATGTTTAATAACACATCTTTCAAAGAAATAGAAAAAGCGAAATTCAATAGAAATAATTTCGTAAAGCCCCTTTCAGAAAGCTACTGTTTTTCAAACATATGTGATGGTATTGAAGATTTATTAATTGGAAACACAAATTCCAAGTTGCCCAGAGACGTATTTGGTGGGTTTAAAAATGAATACAAAAATGTAGTGTTGTTTATTATTGATGGTTTTGGTTGGTCATTATTTAATAAGTTACACAAGCAAAACTTATTACCAAAAGAGTTGTTGGAGAAAAGCGTCATATCACAAATGACAGCTCAATTTCCATCGACAACTGCGGCTGAGCTGACATCAATACACACAGGTATGCCAGTAGAAGAAACGGGTATTTACGAATGGTTTTATTATGAAAAAAGTGTTGATGCAATAATTTCCCCACTTTTGTTTTCTTTAGCACCCAACAAGACAAGAAATTCTCTCTTGAGCGAGAATGTTGATCCAAAAAAGATATTCCCATTCAAGACATTTTATGAATATTTAAATAAAAAAAACATTACTTCTTCTGTCTTTACACCACAAGCATATAATCCTTCAGTATATAATGATACTTTACTCAAGGGTGCAAATGGTATTTGGTACGAAAATATTGAAGATGGTTTAAATACTTTAGTAAAAAGAATTAATAAGGAAAAAAATAAGTCGTATAATTTATTTTATTTCGATAAAGTTGATTCAATGGGACACAAAACAGGTCCCCTATCAAGAGATTCCGTAAACGAAGCCGCTAATTTTATATCTAAAGTAAATAAATGCTTAGAGCAATTAACAGATAAAGATAAAACTCTTTTCATTTTTACAGCCGACCATGGTCAAATAAAAATAGACCCTAAAAAAACTATTTATTTAAACAAACTGATGCCTAGTTTGGAAAAAAAGTTACTAAAAAATAAATTTAATAAACCCCTTATTCCTGCAGGAGGTTGTAGAGATATGTTTTTATATATAAAGCCAGAGCATCTTGACTGGTGTTATAAAAATCTCACCTTAAAATTAAAAAAGGTGGCTATGGTATACAAAACCGAGGATCTGATCAAAATGGGATTTTGGCAAAAAAAATTAAATATTTCGTTATTAAACGAGAGAGTCGGTGATATCGTAATTATCCCAAATAAAAAAAACTTAGTGTGGTGGAATAATAAAGAAAAACAATTTACAATAAAACACATTGGACACCATGGGGGGCTGTCTTCTGAAGAGATGTTAATCCCCTTTATTTGTTTTGAAAAATAATTATCAATTCAAACACTATGCCTGAAAAACTTGTTACAAATGAAGTCCTCGGTCCCACGGTTCAATCTGTTGAAAATTTTTATAAATTTAAAAATAAAATTAAAGTTATAACAGACAAGGCTTTACTTATTCAATTATGCAAAGAAGAAGGCATAGTGATCGATGAACAAAATCACGATATAAGTCTTACCGAACTGAGAAAAAAAATCTTAAATAACTATCTAAGTATTCATTTTTCGAAAGAGTCCTCAAAAACTATTCCCGAACAAAGAGAAAAGCAAGAATCAAATATGAGACAATTAACTGCATACTTAGCAGGTAAAAAATCTAAATCTATTGTTTGGATTGGAGGATCTTTGGGGTCAACAGAAAAAACCAAAAGCACTCAAAGTGATCTTGATTTATTTTTTGCTTTACCAAGACTTGAAGATGAAAAATCTGTTGGTGAAGAATCATCAATATTTAAAAATCTTCCTAATATAGGTTTTATAATCATAAACAAGGACAAAAGCATCGCAGGCATTATGCAAGTATTGAAGACTGGTCGTGGATTAGCCAGAATTTCAGGAATGACCAGAGATGGCGTTGAGTTAGATTTCCATTGCGTTGGAATTGACGATCTTCATGATATGGACAAATTGAGGCCCGGGTGGATAGAAAGAGTGCCGAGGTCTGATGATTACTTTGAAAGTCGAATATCGTTTCAAGGTAATCATAAAGTATTACCAAAATTAGGAGACAGACTTTTTAATTATCTTGATTCAGATGGTGAGATGTTTAAGGGTTTTTATCCAGATAATTTTTCAGCAGGTGCAAAAATATTTTATGATCCAACAGGAGATGGAGAAAAAATCTCGGATAATCTGTGGAAAGCTATCGTAAAAGCTTTTCTTTTTCACAACAACGCTTACCAAAGAGATGCATCAGGGAAAATTCAGAGTATTGATAGAAACCATGCTTCCTTTGAAGATTTTCTTAAAACTCTACATTATCAATTCCCCACTGACTACAATGAGGGCAGATTAGAATACTTAAAAAATAAATATGCTCAAGTTTTAAAAGAAATTATGGAAAAATTTCATTTAGCTTAAATCTCTATCTCGAAACCTTGCTCACCGTATTTTGCAAAACAAAAAGCCCCCGAAGGGGCTCTTTGCGGCACATATATTGTTTACGATAAATGTAAGGCGACGCCTCACACTCACATACATAGTATAGCATACTTGATTTAAAAAAGCAAGTGTTGTATTGTTTTAGGGTAGGTATCGGGTAGTTACTCCGACTTAGGTCGGAGAGGAAAGTCCGAACACGCAGCCCCTATGGGGTTAAACGTAGCGGGTAACACCCGTCGCTCGCAAGAGTAGAGTTGAGAACAGTGACGAATCCCTTTAGTGGGAGTGAAACGGCAAAATACTTACGCGCGTGCAAGATCGTGTCCTTCGACAAGCTCAGGACTAGTCCCGAGTAAAACCGAAGGAAGAATCGCTTGACCCTGAGGGCAACCGAAGGGCTAGATAAATTACTATCTATTACAAAATTCGGCTTATAGATACCTACACAAAAATGAGAATCCCCTGCAGAAATGTGGGGGATTTTCTTTTTTAATACCCAAACTCTACTTGATCGCCGATAGCGAGATTGTGTTTATCAGCAAAACCAGCGACGACTTCGAGAACATAACTAGACTCGACTTCCCCACCAAAATTTTTAGGATACGACTCCCGGGTGGCAGTTTTTTCTATAAAAACTATCTGGTTATTTCGTGAGATCCAAATGATATCAATCGGGAAATTCATATCTTTCATCCAAAACGGATAATGCCCAGGTTTTTCAAAAATAAAAAGTAGGCCAGTATCTCCGGCTAGATTTTTTCTACCAGACAGACCTTGTGCTCTTTCAGCCGGAGTCTCCGCTAATTCCACTTTGATAGTCTCCCCGCCAATAGTCACATACTGAATATCTGAAGATTTAGAAATTAACAAAAACCCGAAGACAATAAAAACAAATATTATTAAAAAGGAAAATAGGTTTTTATTTTTCACGATTTATTTATGGTCTCCGTTCCAACCAAAAAGTTTGCCTATAGAGTCTGCATTTTCGCGTTTGCGAGCAATTTTGATTTCTCCATCTTGAGCCACGATTTTCATCGGAGCAGAAAGCAGACAGTGGTGTGAAGCCAAGCCATCTTGATAAGCTCCAGTATCGAGCACCGCCATGAGCTGATCTTTTCCTTCGTGCAATTTAGGCATCAAAATATAATTTCCGCCAGCGGTATATTTATCATCAGAATCGCAAGTGCTTCCAGCAAACCAGACAGTCTTGAGCGCGCCGTGCATGTTGTTGGCTGGAATCATGTGAAATTTTTGGTGGATAGCCCAAGTGTCTTTCAAGTCGTTCATAAAACTACCATCGACGATATACCAAGATTTCGCATTGGCCTTCGGGATAGCTTTTTCTGACAGAACTTTATAGATAGTGACTTGCGTAGGAGCCACGATATATTGACCCCATTCTACCGCCAAGTTTGGATGCTTGATGCCGGCCTTGTCCGACAAAGTTTTCAAAATTTTTACAATCTTACTAGACACACCCTTGGCCGTATAAAACTTTTTCTTTTCATAAGGCACGCCGAGCCCGCCACCAATGTCCAGTGTGTCGAGTGTCGGGTGAGTCTTTTGCAAAGCGACATATAGAGAAAAGGCGTGTTTGATTCCTTCAAAAATACTTTTCTGAGTTTTGATTTGTGAACCCAAGTGATAGTGCATGATTTTTAGGTTCTTCATCTTTGGCAAATCGAGCACGTCTTTTTCCGACAAACCAAAGCGATCAAATTTTTTATCCCAATGAGTATCAGCTTTGACATTCAAATCCACACGGACGCCGACATCGCCTTTATATTTCGAGACCCGTTCGATCTCTTCATAACCTTCGATGATTGGCACGATGCTCATCCCTTTGCCCCGTAGTTCTTCAATCAAATCTAGATATTGATCAGTCTTCGGACCGTTGCAGAGCACGCGGATTTTACTGTTGAATTTTTCTCCTTCCCAAAGTTTTTTCACAATCCAAAGTTCGTTGGCGGAAGTCACCTCTA
>JAGNZX010000002.1 GCA_017984185.1 Minisyncoccota bacterium
AACGTGGGCTTGGTCATGTGTCTTTTTTCCTTGTTCTGTTGATTACACAACACAAGTTCTTTGTCGCCCTTTCGAGAGCGAAAACGGAAGTTGTTCAAAGAACTTTGTGTCATTTAAATACTACATATATACTAGTAAAAAAGCAAGGTTTATTGCCATAGAAAAAAGCCATAAACGATTCTTTCTTTGGAAAGTGCCGTTTATGGCCTATTGTGTTGTGCTGATTTTTCAAGTCAGCGATGTTGTTCTAAAAGAACATACTTGCTCCGGAGGGGTGTTGTCCCCCTCCGGAGGCGCTCCTTTCGTGACAAGGCACAACCATGGGTCAAACTGACCCGAGAAGTGACGTCTCGTCCTTTGCAAAGGGACGTGAACTACGAGAAACCTGCGCAGAGTCAAGATCTGAACCATCTTAGGCTGGATGGGCTTAGGTTCAAAATCGCTCGATGCGGCCAATGATTCCTTGTAGAACAGTTTGTGAAGAAGAAGTAGATCTCTCCATCTACCAGCCGATAGGAGGGTCGAGAAATACTATATATTTATTATATTATGAAACTATAATATTGTCAACCGATTATCTATTTAAGGATATAGGTTATAATTAGACCCAATGAAAATACTTGGCATAGACCCAGGTTTTGAAAGATTGGGAATCGCGATAATCGATAAAACAAAAACAGAAAAAGAATCTGTGCTTTTTTCTGAATGTTTTAAAACTTCAGCAAAGCTTGGTTTCAGTGAGCGTCTAGTTTTAATCGGTGAAGAAATTTCGCGAGTAATTAAAAAATACAAGCCTGAAGTCTTGGCTATCGAGACACTTTTTCTCACCACCAACCAAAAGACAGTCATGCATGTCGCCGAAGCACGTGGAGTGATCATCTACGAAGCCACTAAAATGAATTTAAAAATTCATGAATTCTCCCCTCCCCAAATCAAAGTCGCCACTACTGGTTACGGCAAAGCCACAAAGGAACAAATAATAAAAATGGTGCGTTTGCTTGTAAAAACAGATACATCAAAAAAAGAATCTGACGACGAGATGGACGCGATTGCGATCGCTCTCACTGCTTTGGCTCACATTAGACAATAGTTATCCACATATTTTGTTGCCAAGACTTTTAGATTTTGTTACAAAAGAGCTATAAATAAGTGGCGAAAAAATTTAATTAAAAATTATTAGTAATATATAAAAACTTTTTTATGTATCAAGATGAAAATGAGAAGGAATTAGCAGGAGCAGGTTTTCGAATTAGCGACGATAGCGATGCTGATGCAGACGCTGATACTGACCTCGAATTGGAAGACCCCCTCGATATGCCAGACTTTGAAAACGAAGACGATGAGTTTGACAAGGATCACTAATAAATAAAAACCCCGATATTGTCGGGGTTTTTATTTTACCAAAATCTTTATAAATTTCTTTTTACCGATCTTGAGTGTTAGGTCTTTTTCTATTTTTAAATCCACGTCGGTGATATTTTCATTGGCTACCAAATCATGGATAGCCTTACTCGCCACAAGCCTGCGCCACTCACTCTTGGAAGGCAAGACCTTCCCAACTACTAAAACCTCGCTCAACACATCCCCCGCACTCGCTACCACTTCCTCCATTTCATCTGGAATTTCTTTTTTTTGAAAAGTATTTGAAAAATTTTGTTCAGCTAAAACAGCTTCTTCTTTGCTGTGAAGTGTGGTCACCAAAATTGAGGCGGCACGCTTCTTCAAACTCATGGCCTCTTTCTTAAGATCAAAAGTTTTTATTTCTTCCAGCGGAACATCGGTAAGCAAAGTAAATATTGGAATAATAGACTCGTCAGGTAAAGACATGATTTTACCAAAAAAATCTTTTGGGTCATCAGTCAGTCCAATAACATTGCCCTCACTCTTGCCTATCTTTACGCCCTTGGAATCAGACAAAAGAGGCGTGGTCATCACAAATTTTTCTTTATTTTTCATTTCTCGGGCAAGCATGCGTCCAGCCAACATATTAAATGTTTGATCTGAACCCCCAAGCTCTAAGTCTACTTCCAAATATACAGAATCGTAGCCTTGCAAAAGTGGGTATAAAAATTCACGCATACTTATAGTCTCACCTGCTTTTAAACGCTCTTGATACATATCTCTTTCAATCAACTGTTGTAAAGAAAAATGTCCGGCAATATTTAACATCTCACTCTTAGTAAGCTTGTTCAGCCAGTCTCCGTTATACATTATCTTGATCGGGTTTGGTCCATCAAAACGAACAACTTTTTTAGCTTGCTCGAGATAGCCTTTGGCGTTTTCGCGCAATTCTTCGGTAGTGAAAAATTTCTCTCTCATCTTTTTTTTACCGGTTGGGTCTCCTGCCTCTCCTGTGCCATCACCAATCAAGAAAATCACTTCGTGGCCCAGGTCTTGCCATTGTCGGTGTTTACGCAAGCCAACCATATGCCCGATATGCAGCTTGTCTCCGGTCGGGTCAAAACCCTGATACAGTCGTAGTTTTTTACCAGAACGAAGTTCTTTTTCGAGGGCTTCCCGAGTTGGATAAATTTTATCGACCCCACGGGTCAAAAGCTCATTAATTTTTTCTTCAGTTTCTTCCACCTTCATGAGTCGAATAATATCACAAAAATTGATATAATTAAAGAATGAGAAAATTCCACAAAATACGAAACCATTTACACAACAATAAGCATTTATGGAGAAATATTATATTTCTGTCTAGTGGGATAATTATTTTACTATTTGGTTTGTTGATTTTATGGATTTCTTCATTTCGAATTCCAGATTTTAAATCTTTCGAAGATAGAAAAATAGAAAATTCCACTAAAATCTATGACCGCACTGGGGAAGTCTTGCTATACGACATACACCAAGACGTAAAGCGGACCTATATTACTTTTGAAAATATGAGTTTGAATATCAAAAACGCCACAGTGGCTATCGAGGATTCAGATTTTTACAACCACAACGGTATTAGAATTTCTTCTATCATCCGCGCCATAATCTCAAACTTTTTAGGTGGCAAGACTCAGGGTGGTTCGACCATAACCCAACAATTGGTAAAAAACACCCTCCTCACTCAGAAAAAAACTTACACTCGTAAAATAAAAGAATGGGTGCTCGCGGTCAAGATAGACAAGTCGATGACGAAAGAAAAAATATTGGAATACTACTTAAATGAAGCCCCTTATGGGGGGACAATTTATGGTATCGAGGAAGCTAGTAAATCTTATTTCGGCAAGAGTGCAGCGGATTTAGATTTAGCTGAAGCTGCCTACCTCGCAGCCATACCCCAATCCCCAACCACGCTATCTCCTTATGGTAAAAACAAAACTCAATTAAACACTAGAAAAAATTTAGTGTTATCGAGAATGCAAGAATTGGGTTTTATCACCAAAGATGAATACACAAAAGCTCGCGACCAATTAGTAACTTTTCAAACACAAGAAAAAATGGGAATAAGAGCTCCTCATTTTGTATTTTTTATAAAAGACTATCTCGAACAAAAATATGGTAGTGATTTAGTAGAACAAGGTGGATTAAAAGTTACCACAACCCTAGACGCCAACCTACAAGAAAAAGGCGAAGGGTTTGTAAAAGAAATTGCTCTAAAAAACGCCAAGGATTGGAATGGAACAAATGGAGCACTCGTAGCTATCGATCCAAAAACTGGACAAATTTTGACCATGATTGGTTCCAGAGATTATTTTGACAAAGAAATAGATGGAAATTTTAATGTGGCCACAGCAAACAGACAACCAGGTTCATCTTTTAAGCCCTTTATTTACGCCACAGCCTTCAACAAGGGCTTTACGCCAGACACTGTGCTCTTTGACCTACCAACCGAATTTCAAAGCACTTGTGACGCATATGGCCACGCTCTTCCTGGACGCAACCAAGCTGATTGTTATATGCCAAACAATTATGATGGGAAATTTCGTGGACCCATGAGTCTGAGAGAGGCTTTGGCTCAATCCATCAACGTGGTGGCGGTAAAACTTTTCTTTTTAGCTGGACTTCCTGATTCATTAAAAACAGCTGAAGATATGGGGATTAGCAGTTTGTCTGACATTGGTCGTTATGGTCTAACCCTAGTTATCGGAGGTGGCGAAGTATCTCTACTAGACATCACTTCGGCCTATGGAGTATTTGCCAACGACGGTGCTAGAAATCCATACACTGGGGTGTTAAAAGTTGAAGATCAGAATGGAAAAATACTAGAAGAATACGCTCCGCACACCAACCAAGTTTTGCCTAAAAATACCGCTTTGACAATTTCCGACATATTAAAAGACGAAAAATCTCGTATTCCAACCTTTGGTGCACACTCGGTTTTATATATCCCAGGTAAAGATGTTGCTGTAAAAACCGGAACCACCAACAACAACAAGGATGCTTGGACTGTCGGCTACACTCCATCCATCGTCGTCGGGGCTTGGGCTGGAAACAACGATAATACCCCAATGAAAAAAGGAGGTGCCGCTCTAGCAGGACCAATGTGGAACAAGTTTATTAATGAAGCCTTAAAAACCTTACCGGACGAACAATTTGAAAAACCAAGTTTTGAAATTGATCCACGAAAAGTAAAACCAGCATTGCGTGGTTTTTGGCAAGGAAATGAAAACTTTTTTATAGACAAGATTTCTGGAAAACTTGCTACCGAACTTACTCCAGTAGAAAACCTAACCGAGAAAGTCATCACAAACGTGCATTCAATTTTATACTGGGTAGACAAAAACGACATCACTGGGACACCACCCGTAAACCCAAAAGAAAGTTCTCAATTCAACCACTGGGAAACACCTATACAAAATTGGTGGGCAGAAAACAGTTATAAATACACCACAACCACCGACAAAGATATTCCCACCAGCACAGACGACATACATACCGAAGCCTTAAAACCTATCGTTGTAATCAACGAACCAAATTCAACCACTCTCTATAAATCCGACCAAGCACTCCAACTAAAAATTTCAAGTTTGGGACATTTCCCATTAAAAAAAATAGATGTGTTTGTAAATGATATGTTTTTAGCTAGCATGGAAAGTCCTTTTATTTTTTCTTTTACTCCAATCTCGTTAGAAAACATTCAAGCTAGTAATAAAATCAAATTAGTTTCTTATGACTCTGTCGGTAATAGGGGTGAAACCACTTCGTTGTTTAACATTTCTTACTAATTACCTAATCTCTTGTGTTTTATTGGTGTTTAATGTGTTGCTAAAAAAAGCATCGATTTTGTCTTTTTTGATTAAAATTTCATTCTTGTAGATTGGTTTAATGTTTAGGTAGATAATATTGTTTTTTACCTCAATATCTTCGTTTTTAATCCTTACTCCTACCACACTCAAAATAGCTTCTCGGATGGCTTCTTTTTGATATTCTTTAGAGAAAAGACTATTGTTCCATTTAGATAATAAGTCTCGGAGTTCGATCATTTTGATTTAAACTATCTATTCATTGGCATAATAAGATATGTAAAAGATGGGTCGGATACGGGAGATATGACTATTGGTAGAGTTGCTCCTGATAGTTTTATAACCAAACTGTCAGTAGTGATAGATTGAAAACAATCTAGAAAGTATTTGTAGTTAAAACTGAGTGAAACTTCCTCCCCCTCCATAGCTGCATCTAAATAAGTTTTATTTTCACCAACGTCATTGTTTAATGAGGAGAGTTCAAATATTTTTTCTTTGGGTTTTATGTTTAAATTAATCTGATTAAATTTATCAGAAAATATATTTGAGAGTTTTAGAGCGTTTAACAAATCTTGTTTCAATATCACCACACTAGTGTTTGGGTTTTTTGGAATTATTTGACGGTAGTCTGGAAAAATCCCATCAATAACCCGAGAAGTTAAGTAGACATTGTTGCTCGAAAAAGATATTTGGTTTTTATTAAAACAAACCTCTATGGTGTCATTTGTATCACCAAAAATTCTCAAGATTTCTGATATATTTTTAAACGGTATAATAATTCCTGTAATTTCTTCTATTTTTTTAACTTTTACTTTTTTTTCAGCCAAGCGAAAAGAATCTGTAGATACAAAAACAAGGGAGTCTTCGTTTGAATACATAAAAACACTAGATATCTCTGGTTTAATGTCTGATGGAGAAGAGCTGTAATAAACTGATTTTATACCGTCAATAATTTTTTTTGCTTCTATTTCAAACATAGATCCAGCCACTCTGGGTATGGTTGGGAAGTCTTCGTGCGGTTGACATTTTAACCTGATTTTATTTTTCTTTGTTTTTATAACCAAAACTCCATCAATTTCTTCAAAAAGAACATTTTCGTTCTGAGAAATATTAGAAAATATACCTCCGAGTGTTGCTCCAGATATAGCCACCACACCTTCTTTTTCGATTTTAGCTGGGATCTCTACTTCTATACCCAAACTCAGGTTTGTAGATCTGAGTTTTAAAGATTTAGAAGAAGCTATTAAAAGGATTGAGTTTAAAACTGGTAGGGTTAGATTTTTACCAGTTATTCTTTCTACTTTTAGAATCCCATCTTTTATTTTTTCAACAGCACATTCTAGTTTCATTTTGTTTATATCTTATTATTTAAATCTATTAATACTATTAGTAGTGTGGATAAGTGGAAAACTTTTTTATACCTTTTATTTTCAACCTATCTTTTACTTTTTTATTTCTAATTTCAGTCTAATAACTTTTCACTATTTAAACATTATTCTAATTTGTTCCAATTCTTCTTGTAGTTGAGGGTCGTTTTTCAAGTCGTTTTTTATCTTTAAACACGAATGAATCACAGTTGTATGGTCTTTACCCCCAAGTTTTTGCCCAATTAATGGATAAGAAACATTAAAATCTTCTCGCAATAAATACATCACCATCTGTCTCGCTTTCACTATCTCTTTTTTTCTAGTCTTTTCATAAATTGAAGATTCTTCAATTTGGTAATACTCACTCACAGTCTTCACAACATCTTTTATGGCAATGTTTTTCTTTGGCTTCATGTTGTTTTTCAACAAACCTTTCACCTCTGAGAGTGTTAGAGGTCTATTTTTGAGTTGATATTGGCAGACTATAACATTCAAACTACCCTCTAGTTCGCGTATATTGCCCTCTACAGCGCTGGCAATGTATTCGACTATCTCTTGGTCCAGATTTATGTTTTGTTCTTGTAGTTTCACTTTTAAAATTGCCAGGCGTGACTCATACTCAGGCTCTGAAACATCGACAATCATCCCTGCAGCAAAGCGAGATTTGAGACGATCAGCTAGTTCCGGAATATAATTTGGGTGCTTGTCTGAAGAAAAGACAATTTGTTTATTGTTTTCGTAAAAAGTGTTGAAAGTGTGGAAAAGTTCTTCTTGAATTTTTTCCATTTTCCCTATGAACTGAATATCATCTATGATTAAAAGGTCATATTTACGATATTTTTCCTTAAAAGAGTTGGCTTTGTTGCCCTGAAGTGAGTTTACAAAGTCAGTAGCAAATTTTTCCAGAGTTATATAATGCACTTTTTTGTTGGCATTCCTGTCTTTGAGAGTGTTCCCTATCGCTTGAATTAGGTGGGTTTTCCCTAAACCTGTCCCACCATAAACAAAGAACGGATTATATTTAGTTCCTGGGTTTTCGATTATGGCTTGGGAAGCCGCATAGGCCAGCTCATTAAAAGTTCCCACAATAAAAGAGTTAAAATGGTAGCGAGGGTTTAGGTTGTCGTCTGGGTTGATATAGAGATCCTTTAAAGGCAGTTCTTTGTTGGCAAAAAAACCAGGAGTTTCAGGAGCCACGATTTCTTGTTTTTTGGTTTCTATCTTAGAAATCAAGTATTCTACCGCTCGCATACTTTCATAAGCGTCAGCAATGGTTTTGGTGATTAGCTTGTGATATTTGTTTTGCAACCAATCACGCACAAACTCGTTTGGGACCCCGATATAGACTACTCCAGCATTTTCTTTAACAATTGATGTATTCTTAAACCAAGTACTGAAATTAGCTTTAGACATACCCGACTCTATTTCAGCCAAACAATTTTCCCAGAGTTGTTTTGTGTTCATTGCCCAATATTATACTATTTCCACCTTTTTTGAAACTTGGGGAAACTTATTAACCTTGTTGATAATCTGTGGATAACAAAATTAGGTTTTAGCTGACTAGCTTTTAGGGACTAGATAATTTCAAAAGATACTTGCCTAATAGTTAATTTTATTATAAGCTATCTGTATGTCATTCACATATCAACCTAAAAAAAGAAAACGAGCCAAGGCTCATGGGTTTTTGGTCCGCTCTCGAACCAAGACTGGTAAAGCAGTATTAAAACGAAGACGCCAAAAAGGTAGAAAAAAACTATCTGTTTCTACTAAATAATCCGACCAGCATGTTGGCTAAAAAAAATAGAGTTGATACTAAAATAGTAGAAAAGGTATTTAAGGCTGGAAAATTCACCAATTCCACCTTTTTAACCCTTAAATACTTACCAGATTTTGGGTCTAAAACAACTCGTATTTCTGTGTTGGCTCCAAAATCAGTAGCCAAATTGGCTGTCGATCGCAACAAATTGAGACGCAGGGGTTACCAGGCTCTCAAAAAACACTTGGCCTTGTTCCCTGTTGGCCTGGTTGGGGTTTTGGTGTTTAAAAAATCCATAGACTCTGTTTTAGAAGTTGAAAATGAAATTAAAATTATACTTAATAAAATTAATTAACCTGTATCAAAAATATATATCCGTTTTTACTAAACGCCGATGTGTGTTTTACCCTACCTGTTCCGAATATTCAAAACAAGCCATAGAAAAATACGGAGTATTTCGGGGTTTCCAAAAGGCTTTTTTTAGAATACTGCGTTGCCATCCTTGGCAAAAACAACATTTGGATTTTCCATGATTTTAAGATAGTATAAGAGAATGCAATACATTTGGACTATTCTTTTATATCAACCCTTGGTTAATGCGTTGGCCTTTTTGGTTTCTATCGTCCCCGGAGGAGATCTGGGTATAGCGGTGATTTTACTCACTATTTTGGTGAAATTAATACTTTTCCCATTGTCTCAATCTCAGATACGCAACCAAGCTGCTATGAATCTCTTGGCTCCAGAAGTTAATAAAATAAAAAACAGCGGAGTTAGTAAAGAAGAACAAGCCCGTCTTACTTTTGAATTATACAAAAAACACAAAACCAATCCATTTGCTGGGTGCTTGGTCATGATTCCTACCCTGATTGTGATTATTGCTTTATACCGGGTCTTTTTCACTGGAATAAGTTTTGACAAAGAACTCTTGTATTCATTTGTTCATTTACCTGAAAATGTTAATAATATTTTTCTGGGGTTTCTAGACATCAGTCAAAAGAAAATTTTAGTATTAGCTTTATTGGCTGGAATTTCCCAATACATACAAGCCTATTTTATGCCTAAAATGCCCACCACTTCCAGCAACGATGGTTCTTTTCAAGATAGTTTTTCAAAAAGTATGAATATGCAAATGAAATACGTCTTCCCTTTTATTGTTGGTATTTTTACTTACAATTTTTCTGGAGTGGTGGCTCTTTATTTAATTACAAACAATATTTTTTCCACATTTCAACAAATTTACGTAAATAAAACCGAGAAAAAAGTGTTGGATGAGGAAGTGGATGAAATGGTCAAACATTAGAAAGCCGAGGTAGCGTAAGAAATTTTCAAAATATATGCAAAAAAAAGAAATTGAAAACTTAATACGAGAATTAATTGAAAAAATTAACATAAAAGTCTCCAAGATTGATGTTGTGGAAGAAAAAAACGGTAACCTGATGTATGCTGTGGAGATCAGTGAACCGCATCATTTTATCGCTCGTGAGGGAGAAGCTCTGTATGCATTAAATCATGTCGTGCGTAGGATTGTAGAGAAAAACATACCCCCTACCTCTCCCCAGTCACCATTCCTTATAGATATCAATGATTTTCAAAAAAAGAAAATAGATGCAGTGCAAGCTGTCGCTCATATGATGTCTGAGCGGGCACGTTATTTCAAATCTAGTGTAGAAGTAGACCCTATGTCATCTTTTGAGCGCAGAATCGTGCATGAATTTTTAGCAGACGCTACAGATCTAAAGACCGAATCGGTAGGCATGGGCTCTGGCCGTCGAGTAGTCATTAAATACGTAGGTACTAGCGTGTAGCTAGTAGCTAATTAGCCACGACCTAAAAAGCTAGTTTAATTCTAGCTCCCAAAGGAAAGAGTCTTTTTTGTTTACAAAAAGTAGGTATTTTTCACTAGGGCTCACTATCAATTTTGTCCCATCTATACTCTCCCTCGTGGCTATGGTGGTTGGGTCTGCCAGTATTGTCGTATTTCCAGTCAAGATATTAACTTTCCAAATTTGGTCATTAAAAGATATTTCTCCTTGATACCAGCTGTCCGGATATTGTCCTGGATTTATTTGTGTAGGAACAGCACAATACAAGACATCACTCGCACTACCCCAAGTGCATTTTTCTGGCAAGGTTCTCAAGGCTATCGGCGTAGAAGTTTTTTTAGTGGTATCAAATATATTTAATGTTAGACTGCTGTCTCCATATAAAATAGATTTACCATTTGGGCTGGTCAGGGTTGTCAGGCCGTATATATCACTCAAAATGCGGGTAAAAGCCTTGGTGTTTGGGTTTAAGGTATAAGTATACCCAGTGACAGCGTATGAGGGCTTGGTGGTCAATGTAATCATGTTTGTGTTTGGCCAAGAAGTGAGCCATTCAGTGAAAGGAGAATCAAAAATTTGAGTTTTTTTGTTATCTATTAAATTTAAAACTGTCCCCACAGCTATGTCGCCCACATTTACCAAGTAAAACATTTTTGTCCCTTCTGGAGAAATACTAAAATCAGTTATATTGTCTGATAAAAATGAACCTTTGATTTCGTTGGTATCGGTATCCGCTCCCAATACTTCTTTGGGTATTTTTCCTAAAAATGTTTCGATGGTGGTGTTGTCTGATTTCAAATAACGCATAACCACCGAGCTGTTTTTGTTGCCAAACATAGCCTCGTATATTTTGGGGATTGTGGTAGTAGAAAATTTTCTTTCTTCGATTTTGTCTAAAAAGGTTTGGTAAATATTGCCGACAGCACGATCGACATATCTGGTCGCTTCGACCAACTCTGTGGTTGGCGGAGTTGGTTTTTTTGTATTTTTTACTTCAGGTATTGCTTGATTCGGAGCTATCTCCAACAATCTTTCTTTTTTTAAAATCTCAAACCCCGCAATCGGCATACTAGAAATCTTTTTTAATTTTTCTACCACCGCAGGTATTTGATTGTCTGGGTTTTGATTGTCCCCCGATATGTCTACGGGTGTAGGTGCGGGCGGGGTGACTACTTTGCTTTTTCCAAAAGGATTAAATCTGGATAAAAAATTTGTCCCCTCTGTGCCATACCCTGGTGTATTTTGTCCTTGTTGGGGAGCAAAAAAAACATAGATTAAAATTCCAGCGACAATCAACACTATTACTAAAAGTATAAAATTTCTTTTTGACATAAATTATGGACCGATATGCCAATGATTACCCTCATAATAATATTCATTATTAGGACCATATCTTTGGTATTTAACTAAAGGTTTTCCACCACTTAGATAATTATCTAATTCAGGCGTGGTATCCAAATCAACAGTACCACTTCCTTTTTGATGACTTGTATTTCCACTTTGTGCGCCATGTGACCACCACTCTGTTCCGCCAGTTATTAATAGTTCACCACACTTTGGGCAACCGTTGTGTATTGACCATAAAGGAGCTACAACAAGGCCCACTGTTGATGTGCAGTTTGGTTCACCTATTGTCTTGCACTCGTTGTTATAAACACGGGCAAAATATGGCAAAGTTGGCTTTGTTCCAGTGATTGGGTCACCAAATTTTAAACCATTTTTATAAAAACCATTTACGGGTGTTTGCGGAGCGGCATCCTGGATGTCTATTATTATTGTGACTTTGTCTATATTTACATTACTATTTAATAAGTTTCCATTGATTGTATTTAAAAGAGCCCAGGCGCCGAGAGCTATCAGCAAACCAAGTAAAGCATTTTGTATCCTGTCCTTCCCTGCTTCTTTGCTCGAAATCAATTCACTACCCATATATTCTATGCCCCCGATGACAATCATCAATACCGCCAAAACTCCGGCTATACCAATAATTATTTTTATCATTATATTTAAATACCCACTCAAAGCCGAGGAATTAAATTTGAATGTTTTAAACTGGCCGCCTTCACAATCTGCTCCATCTGGTGGGCAAGGGAGCGGTGCGAGTAGTGTGTATCCTGTCCCCATATTGGTTGGAGGCGTGGTTTGTTCTGCGTGTATGCCAAACAACGGAACAAAAATTCCGATTATAGCTATGATTAAAATATATTGTAAAAATTTTTTCATTTTAAAATTCTAAAGTTATCTCATTTTTTACACTCTGTGTCAGCTTGTCCATGTTTTCTACTTCCAATTTTAACTTAGAAGTCCCAGAAACTCCACTCTGGACTTGTAGAGGTAGAAGATTTTTTACAAAACTTCCATTTTGCACCATTTGATCGTTTAAAGACCAAGTCCAAGTGAGTCTAGGTATGCGGATATTTTTTGGGGAAATAAAATACGGAGCAGCAAAAAGTATTTCTTTGTCTGAGATTTTGTGTCCATCCGCTAAAGCATTCTCAAACATTGTGCCCAGATTTTCGTCTTTTTTATAAAACAACAGCTTGGGTTTAAATGTCCCGACGTCCAAGGCAGATGAAGAAGAGTATTTTTGATCGATGGTGGTGGCGCTCACTTCGATATAATTTGAGGGGTCTAGATAATCGCTGTTGTAAGTAAAATAATTTTTACCATAACCAGCAGCTTCTTGATCATTGGTGTAGTCTTTTCTCCAAGTATAAGTCATGTTTTTTGGATTAACAAAACTACTCCCTGTTTTTATTTCCGGTATGGCTACTATCTTGATACCACTGTCAGGCGCAGGTAGAGCTCTACCTTTATAAAAAGGTGGTGTATAAGAATCGTCTGCCTGCCAAAGCACGATCATTCTCGACGAGTTCAGGACGGCTTTTGTGTCTATGATTGTACCGTTGGCACGTATTCTAATATTGACACTGGTTTCAGCGCCGAGAGCTGGAGCTGTGAGCGAGAGTGTAGTTTTACCCAGTCCAGACAAGAGGGTTTTTCCACCGACAGACCAAGTAATCTGGGATGCATCCAAGTCTACCGAATAACTACTTAGGGATAGGCTCACCTCCCCTCCCGGAGTTGGGTTTTCGGGAACCACATTGATAGAGACGTCGGTCGGAGTCTGGGCGTGGATTGTGGTGACAAAATTAAACAGAACAAATAAAATTACCAGCGAGTATATTGTAAGTGATTTGTAAAAATTAAACCGCATGACCTTATTATACCAATTTATATGTATTTTACGAATTTGTTTATTTCTTGTTTAGTTCAGCTTGTTCGTGTTCTTGTTTGGCTTGTCTGTTGGACAGGACTTGAGATGGGTCCGAAGTGATGATCTGGTCTTCGGTATAAGAAGCAATGATTTTTATCGCCACGTGCTTGGTGCCAGCAAAGAATATCCCCTCCCCGACGTTGGACTCGAGTAGTAGATATTTTTCTTCGTCAGTTAGATTGAAAGTTCTCTGTAGGACATCAATCGTGGTTGGTGATTGTTTTAAGAGTATTTGGATAGAAGAGTTGGTGACGATAGGCACTCCGTATGGGGAATTCATAAAGTCTGCCGCATCTTGGGTGATAGTCGCCAATCCCAAGTAATATTTTCGGCCTCTTTTAGCTATAGAATACAAGAAAGATGCGGTGTCTTCGGATTTCATCATCCACCAAGCTTCGTCCACCACTAATAAGCGTTTTTTAAGGTTTTTTCTGATAGCATTCCAGATGAAATGCATGATGATATACATAGCCACCGGCTTGAGTTCGTCTTCCATGTCTCGAATCGAGAAAACCACAAATTTTTTATTGATGTCTACGTTGGATGGGCGGTTTAAAAATGTGGACCACGAACCCCGGGTGTATTTTGCTAGTCTAGACAAGATGGACTCACTGCCTTCCATCCCCCCCAAGACCATTTCAAAATCCGAAAGCAAGGGTGGTTCGATATTGGAAAAATCAGATTCCGGGGTGATGTCTTTGATGGCATAAGTTTCAGATATGGCTCGGTCCACAATAGAATCTTCTTCGGGGGTTAGTCCACCGAGCATCAATCTAAAAAGTCCGACCAGGGTGATGACGTTGGAGCGCAAGACATCTTCGGCAGTCTCATCTTCGCGGGGTATCGGCAAATCAAAAGGATTCATATGGTGGTCTGAAGATATAGATATATTAAAATATCTACCGCCGACAGCTTCCGCCAAAAATTCGTATTCCCTTTCCGGGTCGATGACCATGACATCTACATCAAACATCAGAGATCTTAAAATCTCCAATTTAGTAGCATAAGATTTTCCCGAACCAGCCTTGGCAAAAGTAACCGAGTTGTAATTTTCCAGACTAAATCTGTCAAAAATCACCAGAGAAGAATTGTGTCGATTTACCCCATACAATATTCCTTTGTCTGAAGTCAGGTCAAAAGAAACGAAAGGAAAAATACTAGAAAGTGGGTCCGAGTTCAATTTTTGGTTGATGTTCAATAAGTCAGTATTGATCGGGATGATGCTTTTAAAACCTTCTTCTTGTTGAAATAATGCGGGTTTGATATATATCAATTTGGCTTCCAAGATAGATTTTATCTCGGTCTCAATCTTGAAGAGCTCGAGCTCGTTGTCGGCATAGATGGTGATATATACTCCAACATCAAACATCTTTTCTTGAGCCTGGATCAAACTATCACGCAAACCTTCCAAATCTTGGTAAGCCGTGTCGAGCATTGGGTCACGAACCATCCCCTTGTTTTCACGCACGTTGATTTGGCTTTGAACTTCCGCTACTTTTTTTTGAAACTGTCTGAGAATTAGAGAAGTATCTATTGGATTTATAAAGATTGAAATATCAAAAACTTTATCCAGGTTTATGATCGGGGAAAACCAATTATCGGTTAAAAATCTCGGATATGAAATGATAAAAAAAGTAGTAGCGATTTTATCACCCAAGTTGATTGATTTTGAATCGATTTTTAGTGCCGAAGGAGCTATGACATCTTGGAGTTCCAGATTGGCAGATTCATAGATTCTGTCTGGAACGACAGCCAAAGTCGAAGCATTCATAGAGCTTAGGTTTGTGGCGTCTTTGTTGTTTTTAAATAATTTATCAAAAATTCCCATATATTTACTCTAATTTAATTTTTTCTTCAATTTGTCCAGGGTTGAAAACTTTGTAGAATACTTCTACGACTTCTTCGGTGCCCAATTGGGCTGATTTTATACCGCATCTACCGAGACCTTGCTGTATCACACTGACTCGCTGTTCCAATTGTGACCTCTTTTCTTCAAAATCTGCTTCCGAAGCCTGTAGTTCTTCGGCGTTATTTTTTTTACTAAAGATATTGAAAAAATTACTCAAGCCGGAAGCGGTGGACCGGAGCGAGGTGTGCGTATAAGGCACAGTGACAAAAAAGTTTTTGGTCATAATACTCACCGAGTCTGTAAAATTTCTGATGAAGTCTATATACTCTCTGGTTTGTAGTTTCAAGAGAGGTTCGTTTTGAACTTGCATTCTGTTTTCCAAAAGAGAAAGGTATGGACGTATGTTTAGTCTGCGGGATTGGATAGATATTTGGACTGGAAAATCTAAAGTATTTAAAAAATTTTGGAATTGTAAAATTGTCGCTTTTTGTTCGTCTTCTGATTTTAAGAACAAGTTGACTGAATTGGCCAAGACTATCGCTCGCAGGCCGTCATCTTTGAGCACGATAATACCATCACGGACTTCCTTGATCGGGACAAACTCTTGAGTTGCTTTTGCTTTTAAGGCCATATTAACTATTCTGGTTCTTGTTTAAATCTAATACGTCCAAACTCCAAGCCAAATCTCTCAGTTTACTGCCGGTCAATTTGGCGTCTTGTCCAAATACCAAATTTCCTTTTTGTTTTGCGGAATCGGCTAGATTTTTGTAGCTACCACTTCCCTTTTTCCAAATATACAATTTGTCTTGGACTAAATATTTTGTCCCAGCTTCCAGCATATTTATAAATGGTTTATTGTTTGGTTTGTAAAATGCCAAAGCCAAAGAAAAACCTGCTACCCCCAAGATGGGTATGCCTCCCCAAAATAGACCGAGCAGTCTGTAGACAACAAAACACAAACCAGAGCCACCAGCCAAATATACAAACTCGCGAAAAGTAAACGAGCCAAATATTTTATCTTCTATGTCTAAAAATTGTGGCACTTTGAACTGCATAAATAGCTTATTAGTTGGGTAGCTTTTTAGCTTGTAGCTTATTAATCATTACATTTAACATTCTCATTATTTCATCTAAAAGAGTGTCCACTCTATTATAGGTTAAATTTTTGGTTTTTAAAAGCTTTTTAGAAATTTCTAGCTGTGTTTCTAGTTCACCTCCAGAACCATAAGACATTCTCAAGAAGTGTAAATAATCTGCCCTGGTTCCTCTGTGTCTACCTTCGGCAATATTTGATGGGATTGAAACCGCTGCTCTTCTGATTTGGGAAACTAATCCATAAATTTCTTCTCTCGGGAAATGTTCCGTTAGTGTGTATATTTCTACAACCAAATCAATAGATTTTTGCCAGACTTTTAAATCTCTGTATGAGTGTATTATTTCCTGCATTTTATAAGCTAGTTAGCTAAGACCTAATAAGCTACTCCCCCCTTTTTCTTACTCTATCGGTGCACGATAAGGGTCGTTGTTTTTTGGATAAGTGGAGGGTTTGGTTCCTGGAGGCGGGGTCGCTGGAGATACTTCGCCAGTTTTCACTGGGACATTGTTTACTCCATATTGGCTTTTGACTGTTGTCGCTTGCACTGTTCTCGAAAGTTTTTGTAGCAAGAGTGGGTGCACGGCTGACTTGGGTGCATTTATCTCTATCTTTTCCACCTGCATCATCGGTACTTCATGCACTGCGGGCAGTTCTACTT
This sequence comes from Minisyncoccota bacterium, assembly GCA_017984185.1. GTDB lineage: Bacteria > Patescibacteriota > Minisyncoccia > Phycocordibacterales > UBA9973 > UBA9973. Next base: position 17,010 of record JAGNZX010000002.1, read on the forward strand.
GTGATATTCTCTTTTCACCAACTACCCCATTTGCAACAGGGGGCTTCATTGGTTCCTTGTCGGTTGTGGTGGGAATTATGTCTATTCCATGCGATTTTAATACTTTCAAATCATCTGGATCCATCATTTTTTCTCGAATTTTTTTAAAGATTTTCTCAGTAATTTCATCCACCAAAACCGTAGCTTCTGTTTCTGGCAAATTCAGTTTTTTCATTAAAGATGGTTTGAAATCTACAGGACGGACGGCCCCTGTAATTAAATCCTTTGTCACTATTTCCAACACATCCATCTGAGACACGCTGAGTTTGTGTGTTTGGGCAATTTTATACAGAATTGTTTGATAATTGGAATCTTTCACAATATCTTCTGTCTTTTGAGGCAGGTTTTCAAAAGGTCTCTCGGCAGAATCTGGGGTAGTTGAGCTATTCATTTCCACGGTTTGTGGAGTTTCCACCACAGCAGGAGTCTCGACTCGCACGATCTCAGCTTTTTTGTTGGCATTAAAAGCTGACAAGACGTCTTGTTGTACATTTTTTAATATGAGATTATATATTTCTTCTTGAAATTTTTCCAAAACTTGAGTCTTTAAATCAAGTTCTTTGGTGGTGTTTTCTTCAAATTCCACCGGGTGAATAATACCCAAGAGCAACAAAGTCATCTCTGTGCCCATCACTTCTTTTTGATTATCATCCAACCCATATTTTTCACAAATTTTTTCCAAATTTGCCAACCATTCCATCTTGGTGAAAAACTCTTGCACCTTTGGTGGAAGTTTGGAGTAATAAAGTGCTATATTTTTTTGTAATTCTTCTTTATCCATCCTGTTTTTGTTGTTACTTTATAAACTTTATTTTTTCTTTGAGATTATTAGTGATGTCCACCCCCACCGCCTTTATGGTCTTCCTTTTTTTCTTCACCAACATGAGACAGGTCAACATTTATTTTCGCACTTTTTAGTGCATCAGATATTGTATTCCCTATATCTTTAAAGGTATTACCTTGTGCCTCTCCGTGATTTGCTCCTGCTTGTTTTAGTGCCCCCCTCATACCGAGAGCCACCGCACCCGTCAACATCATTGCAGCTTTTGCAACACCAGTACTTTGTTCTTTTGCTATAATACTTGCTAGATTCCTAGGGTCATAGGTTCCAGTAACTGACGACTGGACCATTTTACTTATTAATCCTTGTTGACCTCGAGCATCTTGAATTAGACCATCAGCAACAGTTGAGTTGTTTGCCAAAGCACGTCCGGCTATTGCGTGGCCTGTTGCAGGGTCATTCCCCACCTCTGCTGATTTGTCGATAGCCTCTCTCTCGTCTGTGGATAATGAGTCCCAATTTCTAGTGCCGAAAGCCCCAATTGGGGTATTGGTTATTGCTCCAGTTAATGCATCTACTATTTGGCGCGTTGCAGCCAATCCTGTGGTTGGATCAATAACAAATTTACCAGAGGCCTTGTTGTCTCTAACGACTCGATCCCTAGCTATTTGTCTTCGCGCTTCGTATCTCTGTTGGCCATTTAAATCATCCCATTTTTTACCATGAGCAACCTTACCTGCTGCCTCATCGAGATCATGTCTAGCGTGTCCAGCATGTTCAATGTTGTGTTGGTCAGTATTTAATCTTTTACCTACCCAATTCTGTAACATCTGAACTCCCAATGCTTGTTGTATCTTTCCTCGGTTTATATCTCCTTGTACTCTATTGTTTTCAGCAAGAGCTCTTGACTTATCTGCAATATTTTTAGCTGGGTTTGCAATTATGGCCTGGTTCTTTGCTAAAAGAGCACGATTAGAAACTAATCTATTAGCTGCTGTGTCTCCAGTAGATGCACCCTTCATAAATTTGCCAACAGTTCCTCGTAATGCGAAAGCTGTACCCAATGCTGCGCCACCTATAGCAAGACCACCCAAGACCTTCGCCCCACTGATGACTGCTTCTCCAAGCACACCCGAACTTTTCTTGGCAAATTTTGTTGCCTGTAGAAGAAGAATCAAAACCAATGTTGCTGGAATAATTATTCCTAATATTGTTTGGGATATCGTCTCATCAACTAGTGGTAGTTTTATAGCATCGAAAATGTTCGTGCTTATTAATAGGAATATAAAATACATAAAGAACATAAATATTGGTGCCATAAAAGACACCTCGAGTAAGCGTTTTAGCCATGAGTCCCATCCTATATACTCAACATGTGCGAATTGGGGTATAACGAAAGACATAAAAGCGAAAGGAGAAAATATAATAAGAATCCAAAGTTCAATTAATCGGCTTAAAAAAGCGAGTCCAGCTATAGTGAATGCATAAGTAGCAAAACCTAAAATTAATCCAGTAATCAAGATAAGAGCAAGCATTGTTGGCATAGGTATATCGTTGTAGCCTACAAATGATCCATACAATACATAACCACCCCTTAAGACTGCGGCTATTTGAGTTAAGAAAAATGGAGATGGGGTTATTGCCAGCGTACCAACCACTGCAACATCTCCATATCCTGCTGGTATTACTTGTCCTTTTCTTTTTAGATCGTCATAAAATTTTTGAGATAACAAATGTGTTGGGTTAAAAACCTTTACCATACCTCCAGCAATATCTCTTTCTTCAAATTTTGTTGTCGGCGTATAGCTTCTTGGTTTTATTGACCCGTCTGGTCTTTTTTCGTTAACTTCTAGTTTGTTATAAAAAATTAAGGCAAGAATATTCGATGAGTCAATAATTATTTTTGTGAAAAACATTGAGAAATTTATAAGCAACGCCATAATTATCACAGAAGAAATCATCTTTTTTGTGTCATGCCCTCCCATTCCCAGTATTGTTTTTATTGCCACATAAAGTAGAATCAGAATAAAGAAAAGATTAGAAAGGTCTCGGACAATTGCCCATGCTGGTTGTATGAAAGTGGATTGATTAATCACGGTGCTATTTATACCTACCACAACCATAGCATTAAAAAAATATGCCGCGTATGTAATTAGAAAGGACGGTATAGCATAGAATAGGAAATAAAATAACTTCTCAAGACACCCATCAAAATCACCATAAAAAATAGAACTACACCCTTTTAAATTATTTTTCAATAAAGTACCTTCTCCATTTTTTGATGTGTCGGGTATTAGGACTGCACCAGTTCCATTGTCTGGAATAAAAATTGCGTCAATGTCTGAAGTAGACACACATTCCCCTCTAGTGGTTTTTTTTTCCGATATGGTTGTAATTGGTCTTTCTTTTGTGTTGAGTTTACAGGTTCCAGGATCTGATGGAAGGTCTGCTGCTTTCACATTTTTCTCATATCCAAAAAATCCAATTAAAACAAACAACACTAGTCCCAGAGTAAATATGGAACGTCCCAGGTTTTTTATTTGAATGTTTGATAAAAATTTCGGCATTTGTATTTAATCAAATTTATTCACTACTGGCTGCTATACACGAAGTTATCTTGCATGGTAACTCAACTGTTGAATCATCCGGCACTCCAGACACTGTCAGATTTTCTATGCATTGGTCGATAGACATGTTTTCTCCGCTGGCTCTGCATGTGACATCACATCTTTCGGAGTCTCCACCACAAGAAAGACAAGCAGCGGTGCACCGCTTAGATGTGAGTGGAACACTTGTTAGAGGATCGTTGGTTGACATATTTGCACATCGTGCTGAGCATTCCGACCCACCACCACTTTTTGTGCAAACTTCTGTGCATTGAACTACATCCATAGTACCACCAACGTCGCTACAAAAACCGTTACATAGTGTCGCGTTTCCTTTACTTGCCGTGCAAGCGCTAACACATTGAGGAATGGTAATATTTTTGTCTTTTCCGGGTCCTTCACCTTGCTGGCCTTCCTTACATGCAGCTATCGCTGTGTAAGATAATCCAGTATAAGGGTTTCCACCAATCAAGAAATCTATCGAGACAGACACATTTGGCAAATATTCTGCTGGTAAACCCTTGATTATTAATTCATCTTCTTGGGATGCTGGTGTGCATGTGCCAGGCCCTGTATATGCTCCACATACAGCGGTCTGAGCCTGTCTAGCACCGACTCCTGCCGGTAGACCGTTTGGATAAACTTTATCTTCTGCATTCTTTACTCCGGCTTCGTAAGCGCTGTAA
>JAGNZX010000039.1 GCA_017984185.1 Minisyncoccota bacterium
ACATTGTTCTAACAAAAAAACACCCTGAAAGGGGTGTTTTTTTGTTTACTTGCGTTTTTCAGAGGAAAGCATAAAATAACGGGATGGAAATTTTAGGAAAAATACTGGGTAGTCCAGCAAGGGTGAAGATAATGCGTTTGTTTTTGGTAAACAAGAATAATAATTTTAATCCAAAAGAAGTGGCGCAGAGGAGTCGGGTGGGGGTAGATATTGTCCGTAGAGAATTGCGGTTGCTCGCATCGGTGAATTTTGTAAAGAAGCGTTCAGCGACATCAACCGAATGGTATTACAACCCAGCCTTTAAGTATGGAGCTGAGTTCGAAGAGCTCTTGGTCTTGGGTGAAAGCCTGAGTAGTGAATCTATCGTCGAGACTTTCAAAAAAGTAGGCAAGATTAAACTTTTAATAGTTTCTGGTGTGTTTATAAAAAATAGCGATAGTCGCGTCGATTTGTTGATAGTTGGCGACAATATGAAGCGCAATAAAATCGAAGAGGGTATACGTAAAATCGAGGCCGAGATGGGGGCCGAGCTGGTCTACGCCGTCTTTGATACTCAAGAATTTTTATACCGTTTAAACATGTATGACAAGCTGATACGGGATATTTTAGACTTCCCACACGATGTCCTAATACAGGCCAAAGAGTTATCCACACAAGCTTTAAAAAAGATATAAAAATTGGTATACTTATAGGTAGAACTTTATAAGGTCGAAACTTTAAAGGTTTTTATTAATTAATTGTTTTTAATTTATTATGAATAATGGTATTTGGCTTTCTTGGGGTGAAGTTTTTAATGCATCCCTCAGAGATTTGTGGTTTGGTTTTGTTCAATTTACTCCAAAGCTAGTTGTAGCCGTAGTCTTGTTTATGGTTGGTTGGCTTTTGGGTAATATCATTGCTCGAGCTATCGAACAAGTTTTTGGAAGCTTAAAGATAGACAGTCTTTTTAAATCAGTCGGAGCAGATGATACTTTACGAAAAGCTGGCATGAGTTTGGATTCTGGCCACTTTGTCGGACAAGTTGCAAAATGGTTTGTAGTTGTGGTTTTCCTTATCCCTTCTCTTAACCTTGTTGGTTTGAGTAGTATCACTAGTTTCTTGCAAAATGATGTGCTTGGTTTCTTACCACATGTTATCGTTGCTGCATTCATCTTGATCATTGCTACTGTGGTAGCCGAGGGTCTTTCTAAGGCTGCAACAGCTACAGCAAAATCAATGAACCTAAGTTCAGCAAATATGCTTGGTGCAATTGCTAAGTATTCTGTATGGATTTTTGCTTTCATTATTGCTCTTGGCCAATTGGGTGTCGCTGATTACTACATGAGTGTCCTATTCACAGGAATAGTAGCTATGTTGTCATTTGGTGGTGCTCTTGCTTTTGGTTTGGGTGGTAAAGAACACGCTTCTCGATTCCTTTCAAAGCTTGGTGAAGAGGTGTCTTCAAAATAAAACTATTATTTTGTAGTTTACAAAAAGACCCCGCAAGGGGTCTTTTTGTTTTCTGGTTTTTTTGGTATTAAGATGTATACTTAAGATATGAAAAAGATATATTTATTTATGGTTTTGTCAGGTATTTTATTTACTATAAATAGTGCATTTGCCACCGTAGGGGGACCAACTTATATATATAATTTTAAATATAACCCGCTTAACGAATCTGTATATTACATAGCGCAAGATCAAGGCGGTAGAGGTTGCCCACCAGAGCTGTTTAAATTATCTTTAAATACTGGTAAATCCCAGGTAGATTATTCTTGTGACCAAGGAGAGAAATTAGAAGTCCAGGATACATTTTCGGCGGTAGATGCTGAAATCAATAAAATAACTAATAGTTTTAAATATCTAATACCGATAAATTTAAAAACAAACCGAATTTCTATTGATGTGTCTTTTGTTGATTACGAAAAGTTGAGCCCGGAACTTGATGAAGTAAAAAATGCTAATTTTATTGCTTCAGTTTATCAAGATAATAAAAAAATAATTGATTTACCTATTAAGGGTTGTAATTTAGAACAACCTTTTGTATTTGGAGGTTATACAATACCAGGTTTTGATAAAAAAATTGTTTTGCTTTTATCCACAAAAGGGGATTGCTTTGAGGGGGGCTATATAAATGAAACTCTGCATGTAGTTGGTGGTGTAAGTAACTTAGACAAAACTCAGTTAACAAATTTTTACAAAGACCCTGAGGCCTTAGTTCCAAATGAAGGTACCCTGGTTGTATTTGAACCAGAAGAAGTAAGTAAAAAACTTGAAAAAGTAAATGATTCTAGTGATGTTGTTGTAAATAAAGATACGGACGATACTACGGGTAATGAAAAACAAGCTGATAATAATATCTTATACTTATTTTTAACGTTTTTCTTAGCATTAGGGGTGGGATATGCTTTAGGCAATAAGACGGCAAGATAGAAAGTTTTTCTTTAATCTTTAGTAAAAAAGATGTCCACAGGTTACCCACAAAGGGGCTTAGTTGACATCTTTTTTGCTTTAGTATAGTATTGCTAAATCAGTATGAATATTACAAGAAACAGTTTAAAAGGCAGGCCTTAGCAGACTTTTCTTTGTCTGTGAGACCCGCCCGAAAGGCGGTTTTTTTGTCCCAAAGGGACCCCTTCGGGGTTTTAAAACATACTGAATAATTTCTTTGAAAACTTAATCCTTGTCCCAATTTCTTTCTCCGACCTAGGTCGGAGTGAAGGGTCTTTTTGGAGACAAGAAAGAACTTTAATAAATGGTGAGTCCCGAGCGGTCGGGATATACATTTTTTAAAGTTCTGTTTTGAATTTGTGATTTTCAAATTTCTTAACAGGAAATTTAAGGGCGTACGGTGGATGCCTAGACTAAAAATAGCGATGAAGGACGTGGCGTAGCTGCGATAAGCTTCGGGGAGGTGTGTAGCAACCTTTGATCCGGAGATTTCCGAATGGGGAAACCCTATCTCGTAAACCGAGATAATTTTTTACGTAAGTAAAAGAAGCGTACCCTGGGAAGTGAAACATCTCAGTACCAGGAGGAAAAGAAAAAAACATTTATTTTCTTAGTAGCGGCGAGCGAAAAGGAAAGAGCCCAAACCGAGGTAGCAATACTTCGGGGTTGTAAGATGACAATTTAGATTTATCTAGGAGAGTCAAAAAATAAAATATTAGCTTAAGTTGCTGGAAAGCGACACCAAAGAAGGTGATAGTCCCGTGAGCGAAAATATTTTATCTCTTTTATTGTTATTCTTGAGTACCCCAGGACATGAATGGCCGGGGGGAATCTGCCAGAACTAACTGGCAAGGCTAAATATATTTTTAGATCGATAGTGAACTAGTACCGTGAGGGAAAGGTGAAAAGCAGTCCGATTAGGACAGTGAAATAGACCTGAAACCGTATGTCTACAAGGAGTTGGAGCAGGTATTTATATCTGCGACAGCGTGCCTATTGAAGAATGAGCCAACGAGTTTATGCATACTGCTCGGCAAAGTTCTCTAAAAGAACAGAGCCACAGGGAAACCGAGTGTTAATAGCGCGTAATTGGTAGAATGCATAAGACCCGAAGCGAGGTGAGCTTGCCATGAGCAGGATGAAGTAGAGCGAAAGCTTTATGGAGGTCCGAACGGGTAGATCGTACGACGTCTTCCGATGACTTGTGGTAAGGAGTGAAAAGCTAATCGAACCTCGTAATAGCTGGTTCTCTCCGAAATAGCTTTAGGGCTAGCGTCGTGTGTTTCTTTTGGGGGTAGAGCACTGGAAAGTCTCGACAGGTCGCAAGATCGCGAGACTTATCAAACTCCGAATACCAGAAGTAAGAGCGCGGCAGTTAGGCTATGGGGGCGAAGCTCCATTGGCCAAAAGGGAAACAGCCCGGATCTCAATATAAGGTCCCTAAATTCATGCTAAGTGTAAGACAAGAAGGTGATATTTCTTTAACAATGAGGAGGTTGGCTTAGAAGCAGCCATCCTTTAAAGATAGCGTAACAGCTCACTCATCTAGAGATTTCGCGTCGAAAATAATTGGGGCTAAGCATGGTACCGAATGTGAGGATTTTAAACGTCTTAGGACGCCTAAAGTGGTAGGAGAGTGTTCCAATCTGCTGTGAAGTAGGACTTGTGAGAGCCTATGGAGCGTTTGGAAGTAAGAATGTTGGCACAAGTAACCGCAATGATGCTGAGAACGCATCACGTCGAAAGATCAAGGTTTCCTTGGTAATGTCAATCAGCCAAGGGTTAGTCGGGCCTAAGGGAATGGTGAAAACCGTACTCGATGGACACATGGTTAATATTCCATGACATCTGTATTTAGTGATGGGAGGACGAAGTGTAGTATGTATTGCTCATTATGGATTTGAAGTTTGTTTATTAGGGATGATGTGTAGGAAAATCCGCACGCTACTTTTAATGGTAAATCCGAGGTAAATGAAAAATTTAGTCATACGTGACTAGATAATGATACAAAGCACGCTTCCAAGAAAAATCTCTAAACTTATAAATATAGATTCCGTACCGCAAACCGACACAGGTGATCAGGTCGAGTAGACCAAGACGAACGAGTGAGTGGTCCCCAAGGAACTCGGCAAAAAAGCAGCCGTAACTTCGGGATAAGGCTTCCCCGCATCACATTGCATGTGATGTAGCTTATAGGTTTTAGCTAATTAGCTAGTTAGGAATTTCCTAAGAAGCTAGCAAGCTAGATAGCTAAGAAGCTTCATCGCGCGTAGCGTGATGCGGGGCGCAGCGAAAGTATCCCTGGCAACTGTTTACCAAAAACACAGCTCCCTGCGAACTCGTAAGAGGATGTATAGGGGGTGACACCTGACCAATGCCAGAAGGTCAAATATCGACGGTGGTAGTAGCAATATTATTGCAGATTGATATAAGCCCTGGTGAATGTCGGCCGTAACTATAACGGTCCTAAGGTTCTGCACACAACTTCGGTTGCGCGTGGAATGACTGGGACCGGAATAGAAAAAAGTAAACAATTAAATTAAAAAATTATTAGACTATTCGAATGCTACCTTCTGTTCAGTAATGAACAGGAAGTCAAAACTTGACTAACGAGAGACCAGCGTCAAGCATCCTACTATTTATTTAGGGATGAAGATAGAGTCCTTCTTAGGTATAGAAGAGCGAAATACCTTGTCGGGTAAGTTCCGACGCGCACGAATGGTGTAATGACTGGGGAACTGTCTCGGGGACCAGCTCGGTGAAAATACAATACCGGTGAAGATGCCGGTTAAGTGCAGTTAGACGAAAAGACCCTAGAAGCTTTACTATAACTTGATATTGAGTATGTTTTTTTACTGCGTAGGATAGTGGTGAGAGGTCTGATGTATACGGTTTCGGCTGTATTCTACTCGACAGTGAAATAGCCATCTGTACGAAGGCATATTCTAACCAATACGGCAAAAAC
>JAGNZX010000003.1 GCA_017984185.1 Minisyncoccota bacterium
CAAATTCTAATTTCTTTACCAAATCCAGGAAATAGGGCACTTCTATAACGGCATAGCCTTTAGGCTTTAGTAGACATTTTATGCCCTTTATAAAACTGTTAATATCTGGCACATGCGCCATAACATTGTTAGCATGTATAATGTCTGCCTTTTTACCTTCATTAGCCAATCGAGTTGCTAATTTTTCACTAAAAAAATCACAGAGTGTGGGGATACCCTTTTCGTTAGCTACTTTTGCTATATTTTTTGCAGGATCTATGCCAAGAACATTGAACCCATTTTTCACATAATTTTTAAGTAAATAACCATCATTACTTGCAATTTCAACAATAAATGCGTTATCCGGCAAAGTGGGATAAATTTTATCCACTAGATCAGCCACTGATCTTAGCATGGTGTCAGAGTTTGATGAAAAATATACATAGTCTGAAAATAAATCTTTGGGGTCAATTAAATCGCGTAATTGGGCAAGGCCACAATGATCGCAAAGCATCACTTCGAGATTATAGTGCTGCTCTTTTATATTTTCTATGGATGACAATAAGGCATTAGCCAAAGGCAAAGAACCAAGTGGTATGATTGACTGGCAACTTGCGTTACAAGAACGGCAATTAAACATTTTCTTCCTCAAAATATTTTTTATACCAATGCGTAGTTTTTCTTAACCCTTCTTCCAGTCCAAACTTCGGTGACCAACCTAAGATATTTTTTGATTTTAAAGAATCTAAGTACTGCGCCTGAATCTCACCATGATTTTCACCAAGTATCATGGGCTCTAGATTAGAATCTAGCATTTTGATAATTTTTTTTGTTAATTCTAAGACTGTTCTTTGTGTTTCATTAGAAAAATTAAAAGCTTCACCTTTTAAATCCGGATTTAAACTTAAGGCTTCTGTTAAAGCCATATAAGCACTCACCGCATCTTCTACATAGATATAATCTCGGATCAGTGTTCCATCAGAGCGGATTACGGGTGCTTGGTTTCGAATCACAGACCGGATGGTACCAGGAATGATACGATTCCAATTTAAATCACCACCACCAAAAAAATTACCGCAGCGCGTAATGGCAATTGGCATATTAAAGGTCTTGGCATAACTAAGACTAATCATATCAGCACAAGCCTTGCTCACATCATAGGGATACACCGCACGTAATGGCATATCTTCCTTATAAGGTAATGTAGGGGCATCCCCATAAGCTTTATCAGATGAAGCAACTACAATCGATCGAATAGATTTTATAGACCGACAAGCTTCTAATAAATGCCATGTGCCTGCAATATTTGACTCGAAAGTTGACAAGGGATTTTTATTTGCAATCGGAACAATGGTTTGTGCGGCCAAGTGAATGACCGATTGAATTTCATATTCGGCGAGCATCCGCTCAAGTATCCGTGAATTGGAAAGATCACCTCTAACAATAGTGGTTTTTTCAAGCAGTTTAGCGGTAATCAGATCAGATCCAGGAACCCAATCCCGAAGCAAAATGACAACATCTGCACCTTTCTCGAGAAGCGCTTTCACAAGCCATCCGCCAACAAGACCGCTAGCGCCTGTTATAAATAACCGCCTATCTTGCCAGAAATTTTTCATTTCCAAACCTTCCAGGGTGCATTACCTGAACTCCATAAACCCTCTAGATACTTTAAGTCTCTTAGCGTATCCATACATTGCCAAAAGCCATCATGGCTATAAGCGGCTAATTGTCCCATGGCAGAGAGCTCTTCTAATAATTCTGATTCTAAAGAACTTTTTGGCCCTTTAATCATCTCTAGAACTTGCGGTTCAAATACGATAAACCCACCATTAATCCAGCCTTCGCCTGTTTGTGGTTTTTCAGTAAATTTTTTCACCATGCCATTTTCCATAAATAATCCACCGTAGCGAGCTGGTGGACGCACGGCCGTAATGGTTGCAAGTTTACCCATTTTCGTGTGGAATTTTATCAGATCTTTTACATTGATATCTGAAACACCATCGCCATAGGTAACCATAAATGGTTCGTCTTTAACCCAATGAGACAGGCTTTTAATACGTCCACCTGTCATGGTATCCAGACCCGTTTCTTCTAAATGTATGGTCCATTCATCCTGTTCTCTTTGAGTTATTTGACTATCTCCATTTTTAATACTAACCGTTATATTGCCAGAATAACGCACATAGTCTAAAAAATATTTTTTGATGTAATCAGCTTTGTATCCTAAAGCTAATACAAAATCATCAAAACCGTAATGACCATATGTTTTCATAATATGCCACAGTATTGGCCGACCACCAATTTCCACCATCGGTTTAGGGCGCGTTTCAGTTTCTTCACTAAGACGCGTCCCAAGCCCACCTGCAAGAATAATTGTTTTCATATTAATCAACCTATGGTGTTAAAGTTTTTGACCATACATAATGTGTTATTGAGATCTTCTAGCGATAAGCCCATACAATTCTTTGAAGAAAATAATCGGACTATAGAAAAATACCACCAACAAATATAACTGTCTAAAAGGATTGTATATATCTCTCGCACGCAAACACGAATAAAATAATGCCGCTTGCTTTCTTGTTTTAATAAAAAATGGATAGTAACGTTTCTGAACACTGATTCCCTTTGCAATAATTTCTTTTTTATTATTATGCGAAAGACTATCCATGTGTATTCTGTATTGATACAGACATGAATGAACTGGCTTTATTTTTGACAAACGAGCGATTCTTAACCAGTATTCATAATCCTCACATAAAAATAAATTTTTATCGTAAAGACCTGTTTTGTCTGCTATCGATTTCCTATATAAAAAACAAGCGCCCACTACATTTCTAAAAATAATATCTTCTGCGGGGCCTGGCTCTATAAGACCCGTAATCTCATTGCTTTCGTTTATAACACGCATAGAGGCATAGACAAGACCAACTGTTTGATCACTTTCCATTTCTTTTAATAATTCTTCAAATGCATCTGGCATGTATAAATTGTCACAAGATGTCCATGTCCAATAGTCACCTGTCGCATGTGAAAAACCTTTATTCAAAGATTCTGGCAATTTTAAATTTACTTTATTCTGAATAAGAATAATTCTCGAATCACAATCTACATATCTCTTTACAATTTCGGTAGTTCTATCTGTCGAGCAATCATCAACAATAATCAGCTCAAAATCTTGAAATGTCTGATTCAAGATAGATTTAATAGCGTCCTTTAAATAGGCTTCACCATTATAAACCGGAAGAACAACACTAATTTTAGGCATTGATAATTTTTTCACCAGTCCAAGAAAATATCGGAGGTCCATCTGTTGTTGCAAGCTCTTTCATTGAAACATTTAACTTATTTTGCTCCATTATTTGATACAAAGCATCTTTATCAAACCATTGCTCCCAGTCTTCTAATCGAATCTTTTTTCGACTTAGCTCTTTATCTAGAATGATTACAAAACCACCCGGCTTACAGACGCGAACCAACTCTTTTATAGCCGCCTCGATATTAATGGCATGTTCGAGTGTTTCGCAAACAAAAACAACATCAAAAAAATCGTTTTCTTTAGGAATATTTAAAATATTACCAACAATTTTATGGCATTTTTCAGGTAAATATTTAAATAAGACATCTGATATATCCATTGCTGTCACATCAACTGGTATGTTGTCGCTCATCAGAGCATGGATAAAACGCCCTTTAGCACAACCAACATCTAACAAATTCACAGGAAAAGGCGAACTGTTTTTCAAACATAAATTTTTTAAAACAGTATATCTTTCATCTCTCTTATCGATGGATTTTAAAAAGCATTCCGCCCTCTCTTTTTTGGAAAATTCTAACTTTAATTTTAAATCTAGCGCATCTAAAAAATATTTTACAGGCCAACTAATTTCTATGTTTTTAAAATAATTTACAAACCAACCATAACCACCATAAAAGCCTCCGGACGGATTTTGTTTAGAAACACCATAATTAAAAAGCTTATTACCTTCCACTAACATGTCCAGTTTATAATAACATACAGCGTATTGAAAAATAGCGGTGAGGCATACCCATCTTACATTCGAAAATGCGGGTATCGAACCATTAGAGCGCTGATATTTTTGTATACTATTCAAACCTTGGATTGCCCGTTCTTTATAGCCCAAGTCAATTAACGCTTCAATAATATAAGCATGAAAATGGCTTAACCCAGTGAAATCTGTCAAATCTTTTTTGTTCAAATAATAATTTAAGGCTTTATTAACACCCTCTAAATAATCGGAACGTCCATATTTTTCGGCTGCTAATTTCAAAGGCTCCAGGGCATACAAATGAATATATTCATTTCCAATACTCGAAAAAAGAGAGGTTGTCGGCGTATGTATATACCCACCTTCATCAATTTGAGACAATAAAAAATCACAACCCTTGAAAAAAGCTTTCTCGTATTTTTCTCCAAAAGGGATCAATTCATAAAGACCTTTTAAGATCTGTCCCGTATCGAAAGTGTAAATTGTTTTTAAATTGACTTCTTGCCAAGCCCCTTCGGGCGTTTGAATCGATAATAACCAATCGCCATAATGACATGCCAGCTCTTTCTCTCCCCATTTTAGCAAAGAAGGAATATAATAGCCGGTCACTTCAGGGTAGGGTTTAGGCAACGCAGAGCTATGTATAATACCACCATCAATGGTGTTGTTCTTAATCCATGCTTTCGATCTATCAAACGCATTTAATAAGTATGAATTTGTTTTTTGAAGAAACATCGAATGTCCTATTTTATGTGATTAAGTATTTCTATAAAATCTTTCTTTATTTTTTTAGAAGCTTCTTCTTTAAAAGATTCCATTTTTTCACGCACTAATTTTTGATTGTTTATGCTATCTTCAACCACATACAAGACCTCTTGTGGATTGATTGAATCAACAACAAAATCGCCTAAACCTACTGCAGTCATAAAACTTCTATTTTTGGGAAGATACGGGAAAGAGACAACTGGAACACCTTTTTGCACCGCAAAAATTGAACCATGCAGTCTCATACTCAAAAATGCCGAACATTTATCTATCAAGGAGTCCGAAAACGAAGATGGGACGTCTTGATAGTACAATTTTAAAAATTCGACATCGTTCTTTTGGTACACAGGCAAGTTATTTTGCTGTTTGGCACAATAAAGGGGAATAGGTAAAAGATGGAATTTATTTTTTAACTCGTTTATTATCGTTTCAAAATTAACCGTCCTTAATATATTTTTCATTCCAAATCGTGAGCATTGTTCAAGAATAAAAGACATCCATGGAGCAACAAGTGTTGAATATTTAAAATCTCTGGGCTTCGGCAGAAAATTGATGCCCAAAAAATTGTCGTTTTTAAGCTCAACTGTTGGATAGGACTCTAGAAAAGTTAAGTCGCTACTAACTTTAACTTTATTCTTACAATCAAGTAGTGAAAGCTTTTGAGCACTATCGCTATCCCTGACCAAAACAACCAAGCTTTTCTCAAGTAGCGATACCGCAAATTTCTTCGGATTTCCTTTTAATGCCGTCTCAACACTAATTCCTGCGGTAACAATTTTTGTATCTATTCCATAGATAAAATCATGGTAGTTACTTTGAGAAAAAATCAATCCACCGCCACCAATAATAACAAGATCATAGTGATCAAATTGATTCGTTTTTCCCTTTATAGCATTCTCATGCAAATCAAAAAAGTCTACCCTATCAATGCCACCTAACACCGTTAAAAAATGATTGATGCAGAACTTAATACGTTCATCCCCAGCATTTTCATGCCCATACCAACCAAAAACAGCTATTTTCATTTGATTGAGATCTCAAACGTATTTGGGAAAATCTTTTTAACATGATAGGACAACCCAAGGGGATCTATAGATTCCAATAAATCAAGCCGCCTAACAATATCTTTTTTTGTAAATTCAACAAGTGTTTCTCGGGCTGCTTTTGCTACTTTATAATGCAATGGCATTTTTTTTCTAATGAACAGCTTTAATTTTTGAATTTTTGTTCGAGTGTCTATCAGTTTGCATAGCGATTTATTCTTGATTAAATCTTCCGCATCTTTAACAATAATATCTACAAGGGCATTACTACTACCGCCCAAATTATAAAAATATTTATCTAAACAGTTTTTCGCTTGCTTATCTATCTCTGATTGCAAATGATGGTCAAATTTTTCTGTTTTTAAAACACACTCGATCATTTCTTTAGCTGCATCTAAATTTTTGGGTCGTGCACTAAAGTTAAGTGGCCACTGTACATATTCTTTATATAAAGAATCACCACCTAATGAAATTGAAGGAATACCCATTAAATAACTTTGCAGAGCTGTTGAACAATCCTTATGCAAAACTAATTTCGCTGAAGCGGTAACATAATTTACATTACCTTCCTTAGAAACCATAACATTTTTATATTTTTCAAATAGTTTCTTATAATTTTCTGATATTTCAGATGGATGTGGTCTTACAAGAAAATTTTCATTTGGAAAGGCTTGAATAATATTCTCCAGCCATACTTCAAATACTTTGAACTGTTCTTCCTCTTTTAAATAACTATCACGCATCATTTGTATTGATATGGGGCTTATCAGAGTGCATGCTTCTAAATGTTCTTCCATGGAAAAAGATTGAAAACAGCCAAAATTTGTATTGATTAATATATAAGATGTTGGAAGATTTGTCGATTTTAACGCTCTGTTAAAATTTTTATACTTTAAAGAACATAAATCAAAGCCTGGGTTACCTATGACTTCGTATTTTTCGCATAATTTTTTTTCGGAATTTCTTCTCATTAAATCTTGCCTTTGTTCTGCTCCCCATAAAAATACCTTTCTCATTACCTTTAGTGCATTAATAGTAGGCTCATAATTAATAGCATAAACAGGCTCAGAAGTACCCTCATCTGCAAGATCATAAAGATATATGCTCTTATCAGAAAGGGCTTTATAATAATCGGGATTAGGGTTTAGACCCTTTTCTAAAAAAATAGCTCGATAATTTTTATATTTTAGTTCATCACGAATAAATGGAGGATTGCCTATGATGACACGGAGTCCCTTCGCACAAAAAAGACGTGCGAGATTTATCTTGTAATCAAGCTCTCTTAATGTTGATTCAACTGGAAGAAAACAAATGCTCATTAGAGTTCCTTGAAGATCCCATGGCTATGGATTATTTTGAATTCTCTTTTTTTACTCTAAAAATTAAAATAGGAGAGGCAATGTCATTAACAAAAAGAGGATCCACAGCTTGTTGAAAATAGATGAAATCAATATGCCCATCAAAAGCTTTCTTAATGCTATCTAGGGTATCAAAACGTTTAGCATCTAAACTTCCATATCGTTCAATGATAACTTCAGGGGATGTATTATTATAAGAAGCTGTAACAGCTATGATAGCTTGATCCTTAGAAACACGTACTATTTCTTTGGCTGCTAGTTCGGGATTTTGACTATAGACCAAGACCCATCCTGCAATAACAATGTCAAAAGATTCACTTTGAAAACACATTTGATGCATGTCACCTATTTGTATATAAGGCGAGTAGCTTATTAAATCCAAGCCTGTAATGTTCTTAAGTGAAAAACCATATGCCCATAGATTGAATATTTCAGCTTCATTACGAGGCCCTATAGAAAGAACTTTGAGCTGGTTCTGTTTCCTCGAAACACGCTCAATGCTAACAAGTGGACGAATTAATTGATGCGTTCGTGCTCCATCCATATCTTCCAATCCAATTCGATTAAATTTCACAGTCTCTTTGTATATATTCTTATCATTTTCTGAGCCACTTAAGGTCTTGATTTTTCTTTTTAAAAAAACCCACCTCACATAACAAAAAAAATTACGTATGGCATCAATTTGTAACAGTTGACGGGGAAAAGCTAAGAATGTTAGCGTGTGTCTTTTAAAATTTCGCATCCATGTATTCCTTATTTATATTTATGCAGTGCATTTTCTTGATCAATGAGCGCCTCTATGCTTTTACGCGTTTCATCAGAAGCAATATCAAGAGGCTTAGAAAAAGACTCAAATGAAAATATTAACAAGTCTCTGATTCGTCCTACTTTTGGAATACCCGCACGATGAAGACATCTTGCAGTATCGCAGATGGCTGCTGTTCCTTTTTCACCTGTCAAGTATTTAGTCATTTCGCCTGATTCTATTATTTTCTTGGCTTTTCCATAATCGTCACGCTCTTTATAACCAGCCGCCAAAATTTTCTTTGCGCTCATACTATCAAAAAATGTAAAGGGCCCATCATCAAGCGTAACATCTGTTAACAAAATAAATAGTTTGAGCGTATCTGTAATATGTCTGTCGTAATGGAATTTATAGGCATAAGCCTCTTTTTTATCTTCATTTTCATCTACATGAACTGTTCTATACGCAGATACATAACTGATACGAAAATGGGAGTTGTAATAGCTATACAAAAGATCGATGATATCTAAATCTATTAACTCAAGTACATTTGGTATAGACCTGACAATATTCTTAACCATTAAAAACGAAGCCTTGCCTGGCTCACAAGATTCACCATTCCTCGCAGTTATGTGTGTATGATTTTTATCTAGGATAATATTTTCATATGATTTTTTGATCTCTAGCAGTTTGTTGCTTTGTGCTATAGAAAAAATGTGGTAGCCAAGCGATAAATCTTTGGGTCTTTGCAAAATATTGGGTACAATTTTAGCTATTTTTTTATTTGCAGCCCAACGTTTATGCCCATCTCGATTAAGTTTATAGCCGGCTTTATTTTTATACAGCATTTCACCAAGTAACAAATCCATATTCATTTTTTCTTGGAAATACATATTTTTAAGTTCTGTTAACATAACGATACCCTTCAATATTTCCTCACTGAAAAAACAGGCTCTAATATTTTCGTTCCGAGCGATTCATAAAGCTTATTTTCCATTAAAAGCGAAGCCATCTTTGATAACGTTTTATCATATGCATCCTCAATGCATGCTTTATCTGCTTCATCATGCGCATAGTTAATATTATGGCTTGTTAGAATGAAGACTCCTAAATTTATCATTTCTTTTTGAAAAAATGTTCTTAAAAGAGCTCGTGCTGCGTTTGGATGATCCTGGAAAGTAACAACCACCCAAGGCGCAAGCCCTTTTAGAATAATATTTTCTTCTAGTCCATGTTTTTTTATCAGCCTATTTACTTTGTCTCTTAGATCTGAACCATACGCCCATATTTTCGCTATGACATCTTTGTCTTTTATTTTTTTGATAGTGGCAATAGCGGCAGCTAAAGAGAGGGTTTCAGGCGCAAATGTACTGGAATAGAATATTTCTTCTAAATGTTTCATGTATTTGGCTTTTCCAACCAACACAGATAATGGCATACCATTCGCCATGGCTTTGCCAAATACGGATAAGTCGGGGGTTACATCGAACAAAGCTTGTGCACCACCCAACGCAAATCGGAACCCTGTAATAACTTCATCAAACACTAACAGTGCCCCATGTTTGTGCGTCAGCTCTTTTACTTGTTTTAAAAAATCATCTTTGGGTTCCTCTATATTCATGGGCTCCATGATAACAGCCGCAAATTCATTTGGATGTTTTTCAAATAAATGACGTAATGAATCTATATTATTATAGCTAAAGGAATGTGTTAAATTACTTACTGATTCAGGTATACCACTATTTAATGTGGTTGTGCCTGCATACCAATCATGCCAACCGTGATAGCCACACACAGCAACACGATCACGTTTTTTAAGATGTCTTGCTAGGCGGATTGCAGCTGAAGTGCAATCTGAACCATTTTTTCCATAACGAACCATCTCGGCTGAAGGAATATGCTCTATCAACAGTTTTGCCAACTCAAGCTCGAGCTCCGAAGACAAGCTAAAAGTAATACCATGACTTAACTGTTTTAAAATAGCAGCATCAACATCCTTATCACAATATCCAAGGATAACTGATAAAAGTCCAGATAATAAATCCACATATTCGTTATTGTCTACATCTATCATATGACCACCACAACCGCTTGTAATAAACAATGGTGTATGATCGAATGGAAATTGGGTATAACTTCGCGTAAAGGTTTGTGCGCCTAGCGGTATTAGTTGTCGCGCTTCTTCTCTTAATAAATTTGATTTATTAAAGTTACGATTTTTTATTGCTACCATACCGTCAACCCCCCATCTATGACTAAATTATGACCTGTTATATAACACGATTGATCTGAAAGTAAAAATAACACACCTTCTGCAATTTCTTCGGCTTTTGCCATTCTTGCCAGTGGAACTCTGGCGCTATATTTTTCCTTAAAAACAGTATTTTGACCGCTTTCTACACCCCCTGGAGATACAGCATTCACACGAACACCTTTATGTCCCCAGTAAGCGGCCAAATGTTTCATCAATGCTATGACTGCCCCCTTAGAGACTGAATAAACAGCTGGTGTATTAATGGATCCCCCTAAATAGTCTGACCCTTCATATATTCTTTGATCGGGTGCCACGACACCATAAATAGAAGCCGTGTGCACAATTGAACCAAATCCTTGAACATTTGCCATATACGAACCAATAATTTGATCAATAAGCATCACAGCATCAAGATTGACTGATAGAATATCGCGCCACGACTCTAAAGACCAATCCTCAAAAGGCTTAAAAAAATCCTGGGAATTCGAACCCTTCCAGGCGGCATTATTAAATAAGCCATCAATGCTATGCCATTTATCTAAAACCTTAGACAGACCCAATTCAATTTCATGTTTTACCCGTATATCACAAGCATGGATTAAAAGTTCTTCAGGATATTTCTTCTTTATTTTTTCTAATTCATCTGTTTGAAGATCAAAGGCAGCAACCCTAAAACCATTTTCCAAAGCTTTTTCACAAACAACACTGCCTATAATACCATTGGCACCAGTAATAATTAGTGTTTTTATTAGGGATTTTTTATTCATCTGCGTTTCATTAATAATTCAGTATACAAAAATTCCAACTCGCTATCTATTTCTACTGAACGTTCGTTCGGCATGATATAAAGTCCTGTTTTAGGATTATAAAGGCTATCTGAATTCATAAGTGTCTCGCGATTCCATACATAAATGGAAGCATTTAAATCATAAGATGGAGGGGTATCTTGTCTTCGCGTAATTTCTTTTTTATATTTCTTACAAGGCACAACCCGCCCTTCTTCATCTTGCTCCACCATATCAAAGTATGGTGATCGACGAGCAGGGGTTACACTAAAAAGGTTATCATAGCCTTTTATTTCAAGTGTTTTTACTGCATCGATAATGTCCTGAATACTTCTTAATGGGGAGGTACAGTCAAGATCTACAAAGGTATCAAATTGGATACCCGATAGCTTTTCAGCCTCTATGGCACAATGTCGTATGGCCGGTATTTTTGGGGCTGTATCGGAGGCTAAATGCTCGGGTCGTACAATGAGGAAATCAACACCCAAAGATTTTGAAACAGACAGTATTTCTTCGGAATCAGAACTAACCACAACAGCATCAAAAATACCGGCATTCATAGCATGCTCAATGGTATGCGCAATAAGAGGGCTCCCTAAAAGGGGCATAATATTTTTGTTTTTTAGGCCTTTCGAGCCACCTCTTGCACAGATAGAACACAGTCTTTTCATATATTGTCTCTTTTATATTTTTGAGTATTCTTGTCGTACTTTTGTTAAATTATCAGAATTTCCAATATCCATCCAATATTCATGCAAAGGAAATGCAAGAACTTTCTGATTTTTTTGAATAATTTCTTGGAAGAGATCCGGCATATCTATGGGTTGAATTTTTGTAAGATACTTCAAAGCATCGCTAGAGAAACAATAAATACCTGCACTAACATCATGGGAATAATGCGGTTTTTCAATAATATTTTTGACTTGCATTTTTTCTATTTCAACAACCCCATAAGGAACATGAAAGTTGCTCTTTCTAACACACATTGTGACAACAGCGTTATTTTTTCTATGGAAATCAATAAGAAGGTTAAAATCAAAATCTACAAACAAATCGCCATTAATAACAATAAATATATCGCTTACTTTTTCTTTAAGAAAATAAAGACATCCTGCTGTGCCGAGTGGTGTATCTTCATCCAAATATTCTATTTCAACACCTTTGTCTTTGCCATCCTTAAAAAATTTTTTAATTTCCTCAGCTTTGTAATGTGTGGAAATAAAAAACTTTTTAAATCCGTGATAAATAAAATTATCAACAATATGTTCCAATATGGGTTTCGAACCAAGCGGCAACATAGGTTTTGGTAAATTTTTTGTCAGATCCCCCAAACGTTTACCAAAGCCACCGGCCATAATAAGCACGGGAACATCTAACTTTTCATCTTTATGAACTTCAGATAGAATTTCTAGGCCCAAAATATGTTTATGATCATCAACAATGGGGAGCGCTAAAACACCGCTGGATAGTAAAATGCTGTGCATCTCACTTTTACTTAATCCAGGCGGTACAAAAACAGGATCTTTGTTCATGATCTGTGCAATCGTTTCTTCTAAATGACCGCCTTTTAGTAACCCGCGTCTGATGTCGCCATCAGTGACTGTTCCAATAAGACAATCCTCTTTATCTACAATAAGTACAATCCGCAAGCCAGCATCGGTTAGTGTTTGCATGGCTTCTCTAATCGTAGCCCTGGACGATAATGTTATACGATTCCAATGATTAATCATTTTTTAATACCGAGTTAATGCTGGAATTAATGTTTGTGGTGAAACAATTTGACCAGGAAGAATGACTGCTGCTGCACCTATCATAGAACAAGTACCAATCCTTGCCCCACCTAAAATAATGGCACCAGGCGCTATATGACACCCATCTTCAATCATTGCATCATGTTCTATAATAGCACCCGTGTTGATGATAACGTTTTCTCCCACGCTTGCACCTGCCTGTATAATGGCCTGATGTGCTACTAATGTTCCAATGCCTATTATTGCTGAAGTAGAAACATAGCTTTGTGCTGATTGGAGCGTAAAAGAAAGACATCCTTTCTTCTTATATTCTTTATAAAGGTGATGCCGGTGCATGAGATTGTCAGGTATTGTACCTCCAATGCCCATAAAGTAAGCATTAAAAAAATCAGATTCTTGTATTTTTTTTAAGTTTTTAAATTCAATAATTTTGGGATCGATAAATGCGTCAAAAAAAATACTATTCTGTTCTGCAATTTCATAAACAACTTTTGCATGTCCACCGCAACCAATTATTGTCTTAGTCATCTAAAGAATCCAGTTTTTCAAAATCTCGACTCGCTACAGTACCCAAAATATCCCAATATTTCATGGGTGAAAGACATGAAATGGGACGTAAACAAATTAAATCGTTTTCAGAAAATATATGGTTCTTAGCCATTTTATTAGTTATATAAACACCCCTTCGAACCAATGTTTTATTTTTTATTTCGCTGACTGTTGGCCCTTTTTGATCATTCCCAAGAATGGCTTCCGTTAGACGTATCTGTTTGATCATTTCTGAAAACTGCTCTAGATTGAGCGATGCTTTATGATCTGGCCCTTCCAAAGCATTATCGAGTGTAAAATGCTTTTCAATAACCCTGGCACCCTTTGCGACTGCCAAATGAGGCACCATCAAACCTAATGAATGATCAGAATAACCAAGCTCTAAGCCAAATTCTTCTTTGAAAGTTTCTAAAACATTTAAGTTTATTTCTTGAAAAGGTGCAGGATATTCTGAAGTACAATGAAAAAGTGTAACCTTATCACGTAATAGCATTTTCCAGTCTATGGCATTAGAAAATTTAATAATATCATCCAATGATTGTGGTGTTGTACTTGGATTAGCATATCCATAGGCCAGAACAAACAAAGCTTCTTTAATTTCGGCTATTGTTGCCATACCGGTAGAAAGGAAAATTTTCTTGTTATACTGAGCCGTCTTTAGAAGCAAGGGCCCATAGGTAAGGTCACCTGAAGATATTTTAATATACGGCAAATCCATTTCTACTAAAAAATCTAAACTTTCAAGATCAAAAGGCGTAGAAAGAAACTGAATATGATGTAAGTCCGCAATCTTTTTTAAGTGTAAAAACTGCTCTTTAGAAAGTTCTAATTTTTCCAATAATTCATACTGCGTATTACTTTTAGAATTTTTCTGTTGATATTCTGCTTGTGCGGCTTTCGGATGAACGATCTTATTCGATTGAAACGTCTGAAATTTTATTGCGTCTGCACCAATTGCTGCAGCTTGCACAATAAGTTTTTCAGCAAGCTCGATGCTTCCATTATGATTAACACCTGCTTCGGCTATGATATAGGTTTTAGAATTATGCATCATAAAATTTTTTATAGATAAGATTGCTGAAAAACGTACCCGTTAGTATATCGTATATTTTTGAAACCACCTGCCCTGGTGCTCCATACACTTGTTCAGACCCATCATAGGTATTGAGAATTTTCTCGAGTGACAATTGAATAGCTTCTGAATCAAATTTCTCCGTATATACACCTTTAGGCATAACCCTACCATCTTGTCGATTACCTAGATTAAGAACAGGACGATTTAAATAGGGCGCCTCCAGAATCCCGCTCGATGAATTTCCTATAACAACGCTAGCATAGGCAGCTGCTACTAAATAATCATCGCCTAAAATCGGAACAAAATGAATATTGTCTTTTTGATGCGACCATTGATTCCACTGTTCATTAAGATACAAGCCTCCCGGATCTATGTTGGATTGTGTTACAAGCACATGAAAATTCTTAAAACTATCAAGTGCCTGAATGACCGCCTTTGCTTGAGATTCTATGTTTTCATCACAACGTGTAGAGGCGTGTAGTGTTAGTAAGAAGTAATCTTTATTTTTCAAAAAAGGGTATTTTTTGAAAAATGTTTCATTATTTTCATATTGAGATACATCTAGATTATCTAAACCTATGGCGCCTACTGTATGTATCTTTTCTGGATTTTCGCCCATCTTTATGAGACGTTGTCTGTAAGACTCATGGCTTACAAAATGTAGCCCTGCCATTTTTGAGATGGTATGCCGAAATCCATCGTCTAAAGCCCCATGTGTTACTTCACCACCATGTATATGTGCTATTGGGATTTTTAATGAATACGCAGCCACTGCAGCAGAAAAAATTTCATAGCGATCGCCAAGTAAAACTACAATATTAGGTTTGATTTCACTGAAAACATCGGAAAAATGACTGATTCCTCTTGAGATGGCTTTCCCCATTTCAAGATAGCTATCTTCTTTTAATAAGCATTCCACTTCTTTATCAACGATAAAACCATCAGCTCTGATTTTTTCCAATCCGGGTCCTTGTAGATGCTCTCCTGTTACTAGCAGTTTTAGACACCCTGCTGCTTTTAATTTGGACAAGAGAGGCCGTAATAACCAATATTCTGCTCTCGAACCTGTAACAACGACAATCTTAGACATTATCAACCAATGCAGCACTACTAGGTAAACATACAACCTTTTCATATAGATCGATGGCCATAGAACAATCCGATCGAGGATTGTTTTGATACATCGTTGAAAGATGTAGGGGTTTCCAAAATGGACGGGCAGCTATACCTTTATCATTTAAAAAATCTAGAATGTCATTCTTTTGAGATTTATTCTCTTTATTTAAAATAAAAGCATTAAGCCAGCAATTAGACTCTCCAAAAGAGTCTGGATTAAACATTTTACCAAAACTAACATTTTTGAAAATGTCCACGTAACGATTGTATAAAGCTCTTTTTTTCGATAAAAAAAGTTCCATTTTCATCATCTGACTATAACCTAATGCGGCATTGAGTGCCGGCAGACGCAAGTTATAACCAATGTCATCATGCTCAAGCTCATAACGATGCGGTTTTTTAGCCGTGGTGGTCATGTGACGAATTTTCTGTGCCAACGCCTCATCCTGTACAACAACAGCTCCGCCACCACCGGTAGTGATGATTTTATTACCGTTAAAGCTGATAACCCCAATCCCTGTTAAAGCTGAAATTCTTTGGGAACTGTATTTTGATCCGAATGCTTCAGCCGAATCTTCTATAATTTGCAGGTTAAATTTGCAAGCAACTTCTTTTAATCGTGCAATATCAAAAGATGCTCCTAAAATATGGACAGGAACAATGGCTTTTATTTGGTTACCAGTCTTTTTATTGATTAATTTTCCAGCATTATCAAAAAAAGCATTTTTTCGCAAATGATCTTCTAATTTATCAAAGTCTACAGCAAAACTTCTCTGACAAGCGTCAACAAAATGAGGGATTGCCCCTGCATGAACAATAGCATTCGCAGTTGCAGCGAATGTCAGAGAGGGTATTAACACTTCGTCACTATGGCCTATATTCAAAACTTTTAAAGTTATAAACAACCCTGCAGTTCCATTAACGACTAATATAACATACGGGATTTCTAAGTATGAAGCCAGTGCCTGTTCAAAACGATGTACCATACTCCCTTGATAAGAAACCCAACCTGATTCGATGGTTTCGACCACACACGCTATGTCTTGTTTGTCAAAAAATGGCTCATGAAGTGCAATGGGACGATCGGACGATTGCACTACTGAGCAAACAGCCTGATGAAATTCCTCTGGTATTGTACTCATATAATATAATTTGAGCCTAACATCTGGTATTTTTCGCGGTTATTTTTAAACCAATCGTAGGTAATTTCCAAACCCTTTTTTAAAGGATAAATGCCTGAAAAATCAAGAATCTCATTGGCCTTAAGGTTAGAAGCACAGAGCCTCTCTACTTCACTTTTTTCGGGGCGTATCCTTTGGGTATCCACCTTAATTTCAAGGGGAGCGCCTGAAATCTCTGCAATAAATTGCACAACTTCTCTAATCGTCACTTCAACACCCGTACCAAGATTAATCACTTCGCCAAATGTTTTCTGGTTTCCTAAAAAGGCAATCATTCCTCGAACCGTATCATAAACAAAATTAAAATCCCTGGTCGCATTCACATTCCCAAGATTGAGCGATGTCTGACCGGATAAAACCTGGTTCATAATAGTCGGAATAACCGCTCTTGAGGATTGCCTGGGACCAAAGGTGTTAAATGGCCGGACGGTTGAAACAGGCAATCCGTAGGAACAATAAAAAGCGTGAGCAATCTGATCGGCGCCAATTTTTGAAGCAGCATAAGGCGATTGTCCCACCAATGGGTGTTGCTCCGTAATGGGCACATATTGTGCTGTTCCATAAACCTCGCTCGTAGAGGTATGGATCACTTGCTCTATATTTTTATCGATAGCTGCTCGTAAAACGTTCAGCGTCCCCTTGATATTCGTATCAATATAGGATTCTGGTGCAGTATAGGAATAGGGTATAGCAATAAGGGCTGCAAGATGAAATACAACATCCATACTGTCTGTTGCTTTCCTTATGGAATCAAAATCTCTGATATCACCAAGCACAATATCTATATTTTCTAAAATATCTTTTTCTAACACTTTAAGCCAACCAATATCATTAAATGAATTGTATAAACAAAATGCTCGAACCTTATGGCCATCTTTAATAAGCGCTTCAACCAAATGTGAGCCAATAAAACCATCGGCTCCTGTCACAAGTATTTGTTTAGTCATTAAAATAAAACCTATAGTGTGGAACTATTTGTATTCATTGCTTGCAAATCTTGGTAAGTAGTCACCTTTTTGATAGTGCCTTTTTCCATTATCACAATACGATCACAATCCTTTAAAGTTGTTAAACGATGTGCAATCATAATCACCGTGCGATCCAGACGCACAGCCTGAATGGTTTCCATAAGCCTTGCTTCGGTTTCGGTATCGAGGGCTGAAGTCGCTTCATCAAAAATCAATACTTCAGGACTGCGATACAATGCGCGGGCAATGGCAATACGTTGACGCTCTCCGCCCGACAAACGAATACCACGTTCTCCAACAATAGTTTTTACCCCAGCAGGCAAATGTTCTATCAGGGTATTTAACTGAGCATCCTGAATAGCTTTATGCAATTGCATTTGATTAATGGCTTCTGGTCTTTCTCCAAAAGCAATATTTGACTCAATCGTATCGTCAATCAGATAAATGGCCTGGGGAACATAAGCAAGTTTTTGATGCCACTGATAGCTATTTGCAGGATATTGATTATCAATCTGTATCGATCCTTGATGAGGCCTTAATAAACCGAGAATAATATCCACTAAAGTGGATTTCCCAGAGCCCGTCTCACCCACAATACCCAGACATTCACCTTTTTTGATCTCTAGATTAATGTTAGACAATACATCTCTTTCAGTATTGAGATACCTAAAACTGAGATCTTTAACAACGATTGTTTTTTCAAAATGAAATGATGGAACATCGACAATGCTTTCTTGTTGTGCAACCTTGTGATATTCCTCGTACAATCGCTCGATGTTTGGAGTCACACACTTAAAATTATTCAACTGGCCAATAATACGGTTAATGCCAGGCATTAACCGAAAACCCGCATATAGATAACCACCTAAAATACCCATCATCTGTACAGAGCTTTCCTGTTCGAAACATAAACAGGCAATCGTTACCACAAAACACCCGACAAATAAAACCTCTATCACCATACGAGGAAGCGCATTAATTGCAGCTTGCATGGCTTGTATCTGTGATTTTTTCTTGGCAAATGCTTGATAGGCATTAATAAATGCTTCTCGTTTTCCCAAAAGGATAATTTCTTTAAAGGCATGAAAAAACTGTGATAAATGCTGACTGCCATTCAGGGAAAAAATCTGCAACTTTTGGCCCCAGCGATAGAATTGTGGCATAAGCCCTTTGCTAACAATGAGCGCCACGACTATCCCTATGCAAGCGATGATCAATGCTAAGGATGGATCCATCATGATGATCATGATAATGAGGCCGAAGAAAACAACGCTTTCTGATATAATGTTCGCCAAGGCAATCATCCCCAGTGAGAATGTTTGCTCGACATCGCCCCCTACCACAGAGAGCCCTAAAGAAGAATTACGGGTTAAATAAAAACCATAATCAGCCTTTGCGTAGCGATGTAATAGCTTATTTTTAAAATCATAGTTCATCTTTTGAATGGCAAAATTCTGATAAAAAACTTCCGCCGCCCCAACAATATTTTTTATTAAGTAGGTAATACCACACAGTATGGCTGTGTAAAGCACCATTCGACTAAAACTTAAATGGGCACCGAACCCCATTTTTGAAAAATATTTATGCCCTGACTCTGGTTGATTTAAAACCTGTGCGAATAGGACAATCACCGAAGCGGTAATCACTTCTAAAATAGCGGTACACAGTGAAAAACCTAAAATGCGCCCGCATTGCCATCTTTGCGCAGGCTCTAGAAGACTGTTTAATTTTTTGATGACTGAAAAAAGCGATGGCGTTGACATTTTTTCTACTTATAACCCTTTTCTAAAAACAAATTCATTACACCCCAAGCCCCCTGCACAAGTCTTAAGATACGATAGACTAAACCCTTTTTTCTTAAAGAAATCAAAAACTCCTTCGGGTTTTGCAACCTCAAACGGATAGCCCCCGACCCAATCGATCAGATCATGCCAAGCCGACATCCCTCGATTATTTTTTTGATATTCAAGCCAATTTTTTAAAGGATTACCACTTTTTAACAAGTCTCTGATCATGGTGCTAGCCCACTGCTGCTTAAAAAAAGTATAGAACACACATAAAAATTTTATCAAAAAACCCGATCGGTTATAGCTTCCCTTAATCCATTCCCAATGTTTGGATATTTTTCCTTGGTCATTATAAATAGATAAGAACAAACAACCCTGATCCTTCACTAAAGGAACAATGTTCTCAAAGGCTTGCATCATATTACCCGTGTGGTGTAGTACACCCCAGGAATAGACAATATCAACCTGACCAAATTGCTTTAAAAAAGCTCGATCTAACACTGACCCCTGTTGCACAGACCACGCCTGATCTTTATTTCCATAATTTTCTTTTAACGATTGGGTACAATTTACTGAATCTTGATCATAATCAAAAGAAAAAACAGTGGCGCCTAGCCTATGTGCTGCCAGACTAAAAAGACCACTGCCTGATCCAACATCCAAAAAAGTCTTGCCCTTTAAATCCTGTAATCCTAGATTATCAACAAGGCT
>JAGNZX010000040.1 GCA_017984185.1 Minisyncoccota bacterium
CGATAGCCACCACCAAAGCAATAGTCAAAATTGCATATACGTTTTTATTCATATTATTTTTAATTATATATTAAAGAATGGATTAATAATACCCAAGCCAACTAGGCCAGCCAAAAATCCAAAGACTCCAAGGCCGAGCACCACCACTCCGACTGTCTTAAAGAAAAGTGGTGCATACTGACTGCGAGCGAAAGATGCCGATCCAAAAGACAAGAACAACAACATCGGCAGTGTGCCTAAAGCAAAACTAAACATAATTAACATACCAGATACAAATGACCCACTACCCAAAGCCGCGGCTTGCATAGCTTGAGTAAAACCACACGGTAAGAAAAAAGTTCCAAAACCTACCAAGAGTGGAGTAAATATTTTATGTTCTATCTTTCTAAAAAAACCAAATAAACCAGAAGACAAAGTCATTTTATTTTTCAGAAAAACTCCCATTAAATTTAATCCCAAAACCACCATGATAAAAGATGCGATCAACCCAAGTACTGCTGAAAAAGTAAAGTTGATTCCTACTGCCCCACCAATCATACCCAATACTCCACCCAATAGAGCAAAACTAATCAACCTACCTGAGTGAAAAAACAAAAAAGTTTTAGTATCACCCACATTATCTTCAGAGATTTTAGCGGATAGCGACAACACCAAACCTCCGACAATCGCCAAGCAACTAGATACGGAAGCCACCAATCCAATTACAAAACTAACTAGCGGAGTAGTCTTTCCATCAATAACAAAATTTAAAAGTCCGGATTTTTGTAGCACAAAAAACAATACCAAGAACCCTAAACCCAAAGGTACAGCTTGCCAGAGTACTTCATGATTTTTATCTTCCTTTGTTGTTTTTTCTACCGACAAAGTATAACCATGTGATTTTATTTTACTGGAAAGCATCTCTGCTAATTCTTCAACACTTTGTTCACTATTTGTTTCAACTTCTACAGTTTCTTTTTTTAAATCTACTTTAGAATTTTTAATAAAACTTTGTTCACCCAAAACATCTTCAATCAAGATTTTACACGACGCACAATGTGTACCAGAAACATGAAATGTATATTTATTCATAGATTTATATTGAAGCTTTCTCAGGGCCTCTATCATTATTAATTTCAATAAATTCTTTTATTTTTTCAGCATCAACCTTGTCTAATTTCATAAGATAAGTCCACGATGTAAGCGCTATCGGTGTATCCATATTTGAACGTGGCATCATAATTTTTTTCCCAGAAGCTTCATTAAAGATATTTTTCAGCATATTTATATCTTCAGATTTTAAGTCATCTCTATACCAGAGGACCACAGCGCCATGCTCTAAACTATGCACAACGATTTCATCTACGACAGGTTTTTCTTTAATACCTGGTCCCGCCACATCATTGCCTGTATGTGGCCCCGAAGTAGGAGGGTTAGAATTATATGGTTCATGAGAAGCCCCTAATTTCACATGTGGTGATTTCATTTCACTTATCTTTTCTCCCAATGGGGCTTTACTTAATCTATCCACTTCTTTTATCTCGTCTTTTTCACTAGACAAGGACAGCATGACCACAATAACACCAGTTATCAACACTGTACCTATTAAAAATCTATGTTCGATTTTCATATATAATTTTATTTATACCAACTCTTATACCAACCTTGCATTTTGGTTATCTCTTCTGACTGAGATTCAATAATGTTGTTAGCAAGAGTAAGCATCTCAGGTCTATTGGTTCCAGACTTCAACATTTGAGCCATCATAATAGCCAATTGATGATGTGGAATCATTCCTTCAATAAACGCCTTATCAAAATCCGCTGCATTTTCTAGTGCTGTGACATCTTCCTGCCCACCCATGTGCATTCCCCGTCCCGACATCATTCCTCCGCCGTTCATCATAGAAAATGTATTTTTAGTATTCACATCTTTATTAAACCAGTTTTTATACCAGCTTTGCATATCTTTTATCTCTCTTTCTTGGGCTTCTATAATTTCTTTAGCAAGGGTTTTAACTTCTGTGCGATTAGCCTTTACAAGCGCCATGTTTGCCATCGCAATAGCTCCATCGTGATGCGGAATCATCTGTTCAATAAAATGCTCGTCTATATTATTCATCATCCCTGTAGTTCTATTAGTTACTAGATTGTTTATATTATTTCCTCCTCCCATCATTGATCTAAATTGCGGAGTGGAGCTCAAAAATGAAACAGCAATTACTCCTACCACCACCCCTCCTATTCCAAACATAATTTGTTTATTCATAAATATTTTTATTATTAATTTATCTTAAGATAATGTTCCTTATAATTTCTTTGTTTTAATTCTTAATGAATTCGACACCACCGAAACAGACGACATTGCCATAGCAAACCCCGCAAATACCGGAGAGAGCAACCAGCCGAAGATTGGATAAAATACTCCAGCTGCAAGCGGAATACCGACAATGTTGTAAATAAATGCCCAGAAAAGATTTTGCTTAATTCCCCGCATAGTTATTTTTGAAAGCTTGATGGCTTTGACTAATTTTGACATATCTCCACCTAAAAGTGTAATACCGGCTGATTCTATAGCCACATCAGTGCCCGTACCCATGGCTATACCGACGTCAGCTTGAGCCAAAGCTGGTGCATCGTTTACTCCGTCTCCAGCCATTGCCACAATTTTTCCTTGAGCTTGAAGTTTTTTTATCTTTTCCAATTTATCAGCAGGTAATACATGCGCCACTACTTCATCGATACCCACAATCGTTGCCATGTATTTAGCCGCATTTTCGTCGTCTCCAGTAAGCATAACAACTTTGATACCAAGCTTGTGTAAATCAGATATCGCTTGTTTTGATTCCGGTTTAATTTCATCAGCCACCATCACAAAACCTAATACTTTTTCTTTTGAAGCTAAGATGACTGGGGTTTTGCCTTGTTTTGTAAACTCCTCTATTTTTGAAATATCAAAAGAAATCCCGAGATCTTGAACAAGCTTAGTATTACCGACAAAATATTCTCTACCATCAACTACACCCTTCAACCCCTTACCTTTTATACTTTCAAAATTTAAAACATCTTCTATTTTTATATTTTTTTCCTTGGCATAATTTAGAATCGCATGAGCGATAGGGTGCTCTGATTTTTTCTCAAGCGACGCCAGAATTGATACAAGTTCGTTATCTTTTAAATCCGAGAAATTTTGAATATCTACCAGAGTTGGCTTACCGATAGTAATCGTACCAGTCTTGTCGACAATCACTGTATCTACTTTATGCAATTTTTCTAGTGTAGCTGCGTCTTTAATTAAAATCCCCTCTTTGGCACCCTTGCCGACGCCGACAATGATCGCAGTCGGTGTAGCCAAACCAAGCGCACAAGGACAAGCGATAACCAGCACACCCACAAAAGAAACTAGACCAAAAGATAGGGCTTGAGAAAATCCGAGATATCTTGTTCCCACCACAAGCCATAAAATAAGTGTAACGAAAGCAATTACAAGAACTACTGGAACAAAAACAGCCGAAATTTTATCAGCTAACGCTTGAATCGGTGCCTTACTCCCCTGCGCGTCTTCTACCATCTTAATTATTTGAGCGAGCAATGTTTCATTACCAACCTTTGTCGCTTTAAAAGTAAATGATCCATTTGTGTTGATTGTAGCGGCTACCACATTGTCTCCCATTTTTTTCTGAGCGGGCATTGGTTCTCCGGTCACCATCGATTCGTCTACGAACGACGAACCCTCTGTTATTATTCCATCAACTGGAATTTTGGTCCCTGGTTTAACAATAATCAAATCACCATGAACAACTTGATTAACTGGAATTTCAATCTCTTTTCCATCTCGAATAACCAAAGCGGTCTTGGCCTGAAGACCAAGAAGTTTTTCGATAGCATCCCCTGTCTTTATCTTTGAACGAGCTTCAAGATATTTTCCAAGTGTAACAAAACCAATAACAACAATAGTAACATCAAAATAAGTATATTCAGGAAGCTGAAAAAAAATTCTTATTTGTGGTATCAATACAATAATGACACTATAAAAAAACGCAGTAAAAGTACCTATACCAATAAGAGTATCCATATTGGCCACACGATATTTCAAAAAACGGACAACGCCTTGGAGAAATGGTTGCCCGATCCAAAACAACACTATGGTTGCCAATACCATTTCAATAATACTAGATATTCCCATAGGTATTGGTATATTGGGTACGAATGACAATGATTTAGCACCAATACTCCACATCATAAGCACAAAAACCAAAATAGTTATTGGCAAAACAAATTGCACCTTGGATTTCATTTTTTGAAGTTCTTGAATTTTATCTTCTTTAGACTGACCCAGTCCCAAATGTGTCTTGTGTTCATCTTCACTCATATTCATATCCTTGGCACTTTGAGTATTGTGATGTTCCTCGGGAACAACAATAGAATAACCCAAGGGTTCTAATTTTTTATTGAATTGCTCAACACTAGTCTTGCTCTCGTTAAAAGAAATTTTTGCATTCTCTGTTCCAGGATTCACACTGATTTCTTCTACCCCATCTATTTTCTTAACTGTGCGTTCAATAATAGAAGAACAAGAAGCACAATGCATACCCTTTACTTTTAAAGTTTTGTTTATCATTGTTTTTTAAGTTAAATTTTATACCACTCCATTCTCCAATCTTTAAAGACCTTTAAGGTTGTAGTGAGGAATGTGTCTACCGCGTCCACATTATTAAGAATCTCTGTTCTGCTTGATTTCGTTTTCGCCTCAGCCGTCATCAACAAACCGTATTCATGATGAGCAATAAGTGCATTCAAAAATCTAAGGTCAAATTTATCATCTGAATTACCAAGATTCGCGACAATAGGATCTCTAACTAAACGAGTATCTTGATACCATTCTTTTTTCCATTCATATAATTCGGATATTGCGCCTGGCTCATTTTTAAGAATATCACTTGATAGGTCTTTAATCTCTTTGCGACTAGCTTTTAAAGATGCTTGTTCTGCTAAAAGCATTGCACCCCTGTGATGAGAAATCATTGCATTTATATATCTTAAATCTAAAGATCGATCGGCATTTCCCAAATTCATAGAACCTTTATCGTACATATTAACTTGATATTCGGGAGTCAAATAATAACCAAAACCTAATCCTAAAATGCTTGAAATTATTATTAATGATATTGCTAATGTAAGTGATATTTTTGTCATATTATTTTGTTAATTTATTAATAATTATTTTCTTTTAAGCTGATAAACTTTTAAAATCTCTTCTGTGGCTTTCTTGGTCTGTCCACTTTTAATTTGATTAACTACACAATGCCCCAA
>JAGNZX010000041.1 GCA_017984185.1 Minisyncoccota bacterium
TCAATGAACCAGAAGGGGGAATGAGACATTCAGATTCTGAAGGAGTAACTAGTGGAATGGTTGTTCCACCAAGAGCACCTGGTGAAAGATCTCCTGGCGCAGCTCCTGTAACTTTGAAGACTATCGACGAAGCAATGGATGAAATAAAAGGAATATAAAAAATAAAAAAACTCAGAGTGATCTGAGTTTTTTTATTTGTGGACAATTTGTATATGAAGTGATAAACATATGCTCAGAGCATGGATGGAATAGTTCTATACATTGCCACATCTTAGGGGAGTGAAAATGCCATATCTACCTGGGTCTGACGATGATGCGTGGGAGGAAATCCCAGAGACGTCCTGGGTTAACAAAGAACCTAAAAAACAACCAGATCCCATATTCACACCCAAGGGTGTGTTGTTGGTTGTGGTTTTTTCGTGTGTGATGATCGGGATGCCGTTCTGGGTGCAGAACAAGCCCCATAACACACCGTCGCCGGCCCCGGCGGTGGTTGCAACCCCAACACCAACACCGACACCGTCGCCTGCACCGTGTCTCTTGCCGGAGCCTCTTCCGGCAATGACACAAGAATTGCATAACCCCGCTAAGGGGTAAAGTGCTGGCGGGGCTTTATCAGACCGCCGAGACGGACCATTTCGTTTCGGCGGTCTTTCTCATTTCTGTTTGCTTTTTTTAGCTATAAGCTATAACCTAATAGCTATAAGCTGTTATATGAATTTTCACATTATTACAATTTTCCCGGATATGTTCGATTCTTATTTACAAGAGTCTATTTTGGGCCGAGCGATTAAGAATAAAACTATATCGGTAAAATTTTATAATCCTCGGGATTTTATTAAAGCACCAAAAAATAATTACAAACCAGTCGACGACAAGCCTTATGGTGGAGGCCCGGGTATGGTTATGCGCGCTGAACCGATTTTGAAAGCAGTTGAAGCTGTTTACAAAAAGCTAAAAGCTAAAAAGCTAGTAAAGCTAAAAGCTATTCTATTCTCACCATCTGGTCAAAAATTTGATACTGCTTATGCTAAAACTTCGGCAAAAAAATATACAGATATTATTTTAATTTCTGGCCGATACGAGGGGATCGATGCCCGTGTGCAGAAGATTTTAAAAGCTGAAGAAATCTCAATCGGGGACTATGTTTTGACTGGCGGGGAAATCCCGGCTATGGCTTTGATCGATTCTATTTCTCGCCAAATCCCAGGCGTGCTTGGTAAATATGATTCTTTAGAAGAAGAGCGAGTTTCCAGTAGTGAAGTTTATACTCGTCCAGAGATTTTAAAATATCCCTTCGGCAAAGCTCAGGGTAAAAAAGCTAAAACTTACAAAGTTCCAAAGGTGTTACTTTCTGGTAATCACAAATTGATTGATGAGTGGAAAGAAAAAACTAAAAATAGTAAAATATAATTATGAGTCCAGAATTTAAAGCAGGAATCCCTCCAACCGGTCCGGGAAAAACCAAAATAGAAAATGAGACTGAGGCGGCCAAACAAAAACTCGCTGAGCTTGGGTATACCCTCGAAAGAATTGAGCATATCGAAGACAAAGATTTTCAGGTTTACAGAAAACCAATTACCTTGAATTGTCCCGTACTTTCTACAATCGGTATTGAGAATTTAGAAACCCAGCGAGACTTTAATTCATTTATAGAACGTTTCAATAATCAAATAGTTATGATTGATGAATTTGGTTCCAATCATGAAAAACGCAGGGCATTTTTTATACGAGCTCTTGACTCATCAGATACAAATACAAAAAATAAAGCGCACGAGTTAAAACACGCAAGTAAACTAAGGTGGAATTTTACAAACGGAATATTTACCTTTCTTATTTATTTAATGCGCAATACTACAAATAAAAATATACAATCTAAGCTTGAAGAAAAGATTGAGGAATTAAAGAAAATCCAGGTTCCAGAAAAGGTTCCAAAAACGATTGTAGAAATGGCTCCAGAAATGGTTTTAGAAAAGCCCCCCAAAAGGCTTTCAGGAGATGATTATAGTGAGATGGCTTTGCCCGACAAAATTCAATATGTCGATGACGTAGACAAGATATTTATCGAAGCTATAAATGAGATACTTGCAGAATCCACAGAAAAGGCTTGACATATTCAAGAAAATAGAGTAGTCTAACCGAGATTCAATGATTGAGTACCGGATGCAATCTTAGTGTTAAAAAGTGTTTTTATTACTAGGGTTTATTAACTTAATCACATCTAAATAAAAGAAATTAAAGAAAAGTATTTTCTCATCTATTTTTCTTTGACCTCTTTTTGTTTTTTGGTGTAAAAAAATAAATATGCAAAAAGAATTAATGCGTCCGAAGAAGTATTTCTCTAAGTACAAGAAACCTCTCGTTCCGTTCCCAAATTTAATTGAGGCTCAGCTCAAGAGTTTTTCTTGGTTGGTTGAAAAGGGAATTGCGGAAGTTTTTAAAGAATTTTCTCCAATTTCAGATTATTCTGGTAAAAAATTCCAACTAGAATTTTTATCTTTTTCGCTTGGCGAATCAAAAGGGGATGAGAATGATTCAAAAATAAACAAACTTTCTTACCAAGGACTACTCAAGGTTCGAGTAAAACTCACAAATAAAATTCTTGGTACTGTAAAAGAACAAGAAATCTTTATGTCAGAGCTTCCGCTCATGACTCCACACGGCACCTTTATCATCAATGGTGTCGAGCGCGTAATCGTGCCACAACTCGCACGATCTTTTGGTGTTTTCTTTACTGAATCTGAAACCAAGGGCACACGATACTTTGGGGCAAAGATTATTCCAGCTCGTGGAGTATGGATCGAGATCGAATCTGAAGCAGACGGAGGTATATATGTTCGAATCGATAAAAAGAGAAAATTCCCAGCTACAGCCTTGCTCCGAGCGATGGGTTACGATACAGATGAAGCCATACTCAAGGCTTTTGCTGTAAAATCACCATTGAGTGATAAATTTGAAGCGAGTATCAAGGCCTGCCTTGCCAAAGACACCGCCAAGACTTTAAATGATGCATATATTGATATCTACAAGAGACTACGCGATGGCGACATGGCAACCTCTGAAAATGCGAAAGAATTCATAAATTCTCTATTTACAGCTGAACGTTATGATCTTTCACCCGTTGGACGATTCCGGTTTAATAAGCGTTTTGAAAAAGGTATGGACGATGAGTCACTAGCTCGTCGAACAATTTCCAAAGAAGATTTGGCATTGGTATTGATGAATATCATCACTTTGAACAATACTGCCGATGCACAAGCGGATGATATCGATCACTTGGGTCAACGACGCGTGCGTTTTGTTGGAGAAATTTTACAACAAAAAATCCGCACCGGTATGATGCAAATCAAGAGAAACATCCAAGATCGTATGTCGATTATCGACGTGCAGACTGCGATGCCGATCCAGATCATCAACCAACGCCCACTCCAAGCTCGCATTAAAGAATTTTTCACCACCAACCAATTGTCCCAATTTATGGCGCAAGAAAATGTGCTTTACGAAATGGAACACATTCGTTTGCTTTCTGCATTGGGCCCCGGTGGACTTACTCGTGAACGAGCAGGACTCGAAGTTCGTGACGTGCACCCTTCGCACTACGGAAGAGTTTGTCCGATTCACACCCCAGAAGGTCCAAACATTGGACTTATTTTGCACTTGTCTACTTACGCTCGCATAAATGAATTTGGTATTATCGAGACTCCTTATGTCCGAGTTAAAAATGGAAAGGTGACTGGTGAAATCGTTTACTTGAATGCACTCGAAGAGGAAAAATACAACATTGCTCATGCTGGTATTCCTTATGATAAAGATGGAAAAATCGTGTCAGATAAAGTAGAAGCTCGAGTTAAAACTGAGCCAGGAACAATTTCCAAAGATGAAGTTGATTTTATTGACGTGGCAGCCAACCAAGCTTTCTCTATCGCTACATCCATGATTCCATTCCTTGAACACAACAACGCTAACCGTGCACTCATGGGAAGTAACATGCAGAAGCAGGCAGTACCTTGCGTATTGCCGGAGGCGCCACTTGTGGCTACAGGTATTGAAGAATCGGCTTCACGAGATTCTGGAAGACTTTTGATTTCCGAAGAAGATGGAGTTGTTTCATACGTAGATGCTAAAAAAGTCATAGTTAAAGGTAAAAAAGAAACTACATATTCTTTGGTAAACTTTATGCGAAACAACAACTTTGCTGTTTTCCATCAACGTCCATCAGTAAACCTCGGACAAAAAGTTTCCAAGGGAGACATCTTGGCAGATACGACCAGTACTGTCGGCGGACAAATTTCACTTGGACAAAATATTTTCATTGCTTTTCTTTCTTGGTCTGGTAACACTTACGAAGACGCGATCATCATTTCTGAACGTTTAGTTAAAAAGAGTAAATTTACTTCTGTATATGTAGAAGAATTTACCGCAGTGGTGCGTGATACCAAGCTTGGTCCCGAAGTTACTACTCGCGATATTCCAAATGTCGGAGAATTGAAACTAAAAGATCTCGATGAAGACGGTATCATCCGTATCGGTGCAGAAGTTCGTGAAAATGATATTTTGGTTGGTAAAATTACTCCAAAAGGTGAGACTGAACTTACACCAGAAGAAAGACTATTGCGTTCTATCTTTGCTGAAAATGCTCGTGATGTCAAAGACACTTCATTACGCATGGAGCACGGAAAGCGCGGACGTATTATCGGAGTAAAAATATTCTCTCGCGATCAAGGTCATGCGCTCGAAGCTGGAATCATAAAGAAAATAGTTATTGAAGTTGCGCAAATCAGAAATATTTCTGTTGGAGACAAACTTTCTGGTCGTCACGGAAACAAAGGAGTTATCTCGATGATTCTTCCTGAAGAAGATATGCCTTATGCTGCTGACGGTACACCAATCGATATCATACTTTCACCGCTCGGCGTTCCTTCTCGTATGAACTTGGGACAGATTTTTGAAATGCACCTCGGTATGGCCGCAAATTCTTTGGGTTACCAAGCTATCGTCCCACCATTTTTGGGCGCAACTCAAGAAGAAATCAAGGGTGAGCTCGTCAAAGCAGGACTTCCAGAATCTGGTAAGATAAAACTTTTTGATGGACGAACCGGTGAAGCTTTCGAACAAGATATTGCTGTGGGTTATATGTATATGCTCAAACTGCACCACATGGTGGAAGACAAGATCCACATGCGTTCGATTGGTCCCTACTCACTCATCACTCAACAACCTTTGGGCGGTAAAGCTCAAGGTGGAGGACAAAGATTTGGAGAAATGGAAGTCTGGGCACTCGAAGGTTA
>JAGNZX010000042.1 GCA_017984185.1 Minisyncoccota bacterium
ACCAGGCACCACATAAGATATTTTAGGTATGGTTGCCAAAATGCTGTTTGTGGTATCTCGGCGTTCTCGTAAAACTTTTATAAATTTTTCTGTGTCGTCTCCCATTTCAATAATTTTTTCTGCGGCGATTTGGGAAAGCAGGGGAGCGTTGCCGGTGGTGTGGCTTTGAAAAGCATTTACAGCTTCGATGATTTTAGTAGAAGCCACGACGTAGCCGATTCGCCACCCAGTTAGGGCTTGGCTCTTGGAAAAGCTATTTACAAGAATTAAATTTTTATTGTCTCGGAAGACTATGGCAGGAGATACGTAATCTTTTTGATAAATGATTTTACTATATACATCGTCGACAATTATAAAAATATTTTTATTTTTTAAGATTGCTTTAAGCTCCAGAAGTTTTTTTTGACTATAACATGAACCAGTCGGGTTGTTTGGGCTGTTTAAAATGATGGCTTTGGTTTTTAGAGAAATAGATTTTTTAATTTTTTCTATGTCTAGGTCAAATTGTTTGTCGAGTGGGACAGCGACAACCTGGGCATCATTCAATATGATTTGTTGTCGATAAGTCACCCAATCAGGAGTTAGGACGATTACTTCGTCGTCCTTTTTTAAAATCGCAAAGAGACTCTCAAAGAGGGCTTGTTTGCCCCCAGAGGTGACGGCGACATGGTCGGCACGGATTTTCCACTTGTAATCTTTATATATTTGTTTTGTGACGGCACCTCGCAAATTTGTTCGCCCAATAGTCGGAGTGTATTTATTTAAATGCAAGTTTTTTCTGACTTCTTTTTGAACAAATAAAGGAGTGGGGAAGTCTAATTCACCGGCAGTGAGATTTATTATATTTTTACCTTCGTTGCGTAATTTGTTGGCTAAAGAGTTTAATTTGACTGTTAGGCTCTCTGTGATTAATTTAGTTTTAGGATTTAATTTCATAAAATTCTGTTCTTTGGCGGAGCCGGGCGGATTCGAACCGCCGAGGGGGTTTGAAGCCCCTGCCTCTTTAGCAAAGAGGTACGTTAGACCACTCTGACACGGCTCCGTGTGTGTAATTAATTACGTAATCTATTACATAATTACTTTAGCATATCTCTATCATTTTTCCATTTTTCTGCTATACTCTCTTTAGTTTTTGGACAGATGGGTGAGATGGGTTTGTAATATATGGACAGATGGGTGAGTGGCTTAAACCAGCGGTTTACTAAACCGCCGTCCCCTTAAAAGGACCGTGAGTTCGAATCTCACTCTGTCCGCAGAAGCGAGCAAACTGCTTTGCTCGCGTGTGAGGTTCGAAAGGCTTTTCCGTGCGAACGTAGTGAGATGGAAAAGCACCCGCCGCAGTATCGGCGAATCTCACTCTGTCCGCCAAGTGGAACACTTAAAAGGTGAACCCAATACATCAAATATGTCAAAAGAAATTCCAAAAACAAATATTCCTGTAGTTTCGGCGATCATAGAGCGTATTCATAATAGTGCAACTCAAGTACTTGTCCAGACCCGTTGGAAACCAGAAAGAGATCCTGTATATTCAGGAACTCTTGAGATTCCTGCGGGATGGATAGATGAATATGAAAATGTGTATGATGCCTTGAAAAGAGAAGTGTTGGAAGAAACTGGTCTTGTAATTACAAAGATAAAACCAGATCGCCAAACAAGTTTTCATCATACCAACAAAGATGATACCTCGTTTGCTTTTCTTCCTTTTTGTTGCCAACAACAACTCAAGGGTGGAAAGCCGTGGGTTGGTTTTGTTTTTTTATGTGAAGTTGAGGATTCTGAGCCGATAGCTCAAGAAACCGAAGTCAAAGATATTAGGTGGATGGACAAAGACGAATTAAGGAAGGTTTTTAACGAAAACCCTGATTCCATTTTTACTTTGCAATTAGGGGTGTTGGATTACTATTTTTCACATACTTAATTCTGAATAATTAAATGAATATGCAAGAAAAAAATTATAGATATTTGGGTTCGATTAGTGTGTTTTTTGTTGCTGTGCTTTTAATTTCAAACATTGTCTCGACCAAGATTGTAGATTTTGGTTGGTTTACTTTTGATGGAGGAACTCTTTTGTTTCCATTGAGTTATATCTTTGGAGACATCCTGACCGAAATATATGGATACAGAAAAGCTCGTGAAGTCATATGGCTCGGTTTCTTTTGTATTTTGTTGATGTCATTGGTTATCATAATCGTCGGCAAATTACCCGGAGCTGTGGGTTGGAACAATCAAAACGCTTATGACGCAATTTTGGGATTGACTCCTCGGATAGTGATTGCGAGTTTGATTGCTTATACTTGCGGTAGTTTTTCGAATTCATTTATTCTCACCAAGATGAAGTTGTGGTTTAAGGGAAAGTATTTATGGATGCGAACCATCGGTTCTACTTTGGTGGGCGAGCTAGTAGACAGTAGTTTATTTATCTTGATTGCTTTTTCTGGGGTGCTACCTTCATCTCTTTTGATCACCCTGATAGTTTCCAATTATATTTTTAAAACATTAGTGGAGGTATTGTTTACTCCAATTACGTATAAAGTTGTTAGATTTCTTAAACAAGCTGAAAACGAAGATTATTACGATACGGATACAAATTTTAACCCTTTTTCAGTTAAATAAAGCTATTTTTACGTATAATTTGGGTTGGCTTGACACTATTTGGTAGTTTTGTGCTATAATTATCCAGTAGGTCGTTTATTAGAAACTTTCAAAAGTTTAAAATTATGCTAGGAGGACACTAAAATGTTATTTTTGTTTTAAAAAAGGCAGATCATCTTTTGAGATGGCTGTCTTTTTGTTTTTAGGTTAATATCTATATATTATGAAAAATATTCTTGAACCACATCGCAAAGAAAGTCGTTGTATTTATTGTGGAGATGCTTACGTTCCGCACACTCTGTATTATGTGATGAGTTTATTGTCGGTGACTTTCGATAGCCACGTCATCAAGACGACTCGACACGCCCCAAGATTTGCCTATCTTTTTGTAGATTGGTTATTGCTTGCTTTTTTTGAGATTGCTCTTTTTTTAAAAATTTGTAAACTGTCTGACGATATTGATTTGGCTAAAACTTTTCGTTCGAGAGTGATGTGGGAAGAAGCTAGGCGTAGGGGGATTGAAGTCAAACAAGTCATTATGTTTGGTAAACCAATCGACCAATATCGTATGCGACAAAAAGGTAAACTCATTTATTTCGACAGTTTACCTATTCCATCTGAGCTTTTGAGATTGCAACACAATTGGGATGATAAATATTTACTAAAACAAGAACTTTCTAAAAACAATATTCCAGTTCCTGAATATTTTACCTTCCCAGCTTTTTTGCCAAACGATTTAAATAAAATATTTTCTAAATTTAAAAAACCAATTATTGTTAAACCTCGTGTTGGTTCGCGTGGTCGGCATACCGTGACCAATATTCACACCTTCCCTGAATTCCAAGATGCGATCGGTGTAGCCAAAAAGCTCTGTGCGTATCTGTCTGTCGAAGAACACTTGGTCGGAGATGTCTGCCGGGCCACTTTTGTAAATGGAAAACTTATGGGGTTTTACAAAGGGGGTGTGCCGTATGTAATTGGTGACGGCGTAAAAACAATTCAGCAGTTGATTGTTGAAAAAGATATAAACCGAAACGAAAGGGTGGAAAAAATTATAGTAAACCAAGAAATGCGAGATTTTGTTTTACGATTGGGTTTTAAAATGCAAGATGTTTTACCGACTGGTCGGCGTATTGCTCTCTCGTATCGGACTGGTCGCTTGTATGGTGGGGTCACTCGCGAGATGTTGGACGAATTGCACCCAAGTTTTGTTCCCATACTCACTAAAGCAGCCAAAATTGTCGGTTTGCCAGTTATTGGTTTTGATTGCATTGTGCCTGAGCCGACATTAGACGAGAGCACACAAAGATGGGGGATTATCGAGTGCAATACTTTACCATTTATAGATTTGCATTATTACGCTCTCGAAGGTAAACCAAAAAATATCGCTGGAGCGATTTGGGATTTTTGGAATTAGTGTGCAATTGTAAAAGCAATTACTTTTCGGGCGCCAGCTTGGCGTAATACTTTTCTGGCTTCGGCGAGGGTAGCCCCAGTCGTGGTGACATCATCTATTAAAATTATATTCTTACCTTTTATTTCTTCTATGGACTGTTTTTCGTCTTTTAGACCAAAAGAGTCAACGATGTTTTTCAAACGTTCGCTCCTGTTTTCGATTCTGGCTTGGTGGCCAGTATCTTTTATTTTGATTAAAATATTATTTTTTATTTTAAAATTTACCCGACTGTCTATTTTTTCTAGTTCTCGGCAAATAAGTTCAGCTTGGTTGAATCCGCGTTCACGTAGACGTTTTTTATCAATAGGGACGGGGACAAGCAAAGCCTCATCAA
The DNA here is from genome assembly GCA_017984185.1 of Minisyncoccota bacterium. Taxonomy (GTDB): domain Bacteria; phylum Patescibacteriota; class Minisyncoccia; order Phycocordibacterales; family UBA9973; genus UBA9973. The sequence goes on from JAGNZX010000042.1 coordinate 4,383, forward strand.
AATTTTGCATTATCTTTAAATCTGCCAATTCTTGTAAAATATAGCCATACAAGACTTCGGCAAATACTTCGGTCAATTTTTTCCTACCTTTATATTTTAATAACCAGATAGATTTTTTGATAGGTGGATGTCGATAGTCAAAAAGTGGAAAAATCCATTCGGCACTTTCTCGGTCGGCAGTAGGTGATGATTTTAAGCAAGCCAAGCATAGATTTTCTCCATTTTTACCACAAGATACACAATTCACAGGGAAAACGATATCCAAGATAGTGTTTAGGAGCCCCATATATGCTATAATTAATAGGATTATTTTAGCATATATCAAGATAAATCAAGAATGAATAATCCATTTAGAAATATTTTTTCAAAAATTGGGATTGGCGGAGGTTCAGACTCTAGCGCTGTCGGTATCGACATCGGTTCTTCGGCAATAAAAATTGTTGAAATTAGAAAAAAGGGAGGTAGGGTAATACTTGAAACTTATGGTTCTATCGCTCTTGCTCCGTATGCTGGTCTCGACGCTGGGCAGATTACAAACTTACCAGTTGAGCAAATAGCCGTGGCTTTGAAAGAGGTCTTAAAACAATCCGGGGCTTCTTCGTCTGAGCCAGCTTTTGCGATTCCGGTACAACAGAGTTTGATTTTTGTCATTGATCTGCCGGCGCAAATTAAAGAAAGTGAAATTTCCTCTATCGTGCCGACTGAGGCTCGTAAATATATTCCCTTGCCGATAGCCGAAGTTTCTCTTGATTATTTCGTATTTCCTAAAAAGGAATTATCTTTCGAAGAAATGAATACCACTAAAACTGAAGATACTAATACC
>JAGNZX010000043.1 GCA_017984185.1 Minisyncoccota bacterium
AAACCCCGAATAAATCGGGGCAATGTATAACTTATTAAGTTAGCGATTAATATGATTTCCCATATTTATACCTTTTCCAAATCCATTTCTCATCCCTTTACCAGAACCATCTTTTAGTCCTAAGCCCAATTCTTGTCTGATTTTCTTTGCTCCTTCCAGATCACCTTTTTCGGCTAATTCGTGAGCTTCGGCAAATTTTGCAAAATTATCTTTATTTATAATTTGCGTAACTCTACCCCTGTCTTGCATAAGATTTTTCCAGGAAAGATAGTCATTTGTCTCGAGAGCTTTTTCCATGGTCTCATGGCGCTCTATAGAATAATTTGGTCCCTTTACACCAGGGTTTCCTCTGTAAGCACTTGCTGTACTCGCTATAGCTCCAGAAATACCTAAAATCAACCCCATTACCCCTAATCCCAAAACTAATTTTTTTGTATTATTCATTTGAATTCTTTGTTAATTTTTAATATTAAACCGACCTTATACTATTAATACAACTGAAACATCATTTTTCTTTCATAAGTGATGACTAAGATTTTTGGCTTACCGCTTGTCAGCTTTGCTGATTAGGTCGTGCCACGCAAAAGAACCATAGAAATGCAGTTCTTTTGATGTGCAGGCAAAGTAATTACATAATTGGTATAATAAAAATATGAAAATAAAATTAATTTTTCTATTTCTGTTGTTAATGACGGCAAATTCTCTATATGCAGAGGAAGAGGTGGTAAATATACAAAATGCCAAGGTGCTTGAGGTGGTCAGAGAAGAAAAGAGTGTTATTTTACAAGAAGTGGGGCAGGGAGTAGAGGTGTTAAATCAAATTATCTCGGCCGAGATTCTCGATGGGGTTGAAAAAAATAAAAAAATAATTTTAGAAAACGAGGGTTTGAAATTAAAAAAAGGTGATTTATTTTTTATTGAAAAAACTTCTTTACCAAGCGAACCTGATCATTATTTAGCCATAGAAAAGGATAGGCAAATTCCAATTATTATTTTGTTATTGTTTTTTACATTTGTAATTATAATTTTTGGCGGTAAACAAGGGGTGCGCTCTCTGTTGAGTTTGATCGGAGGATTTTTAGTTATCGTTTACCTGTTGATCCCTGTGTTAATCAAGGGGTATTCTCCGGTATTGGTCAGTATTGGTTTCGCTGTGGTTATTTTATTTATTGCCATATATTTTACTCATGGTTTTAATCGGGAATCATCGGTCGCTCTTGGGGGGACAATTATCGCTGTTGTCCTCACTGGTCTGTTAGCATTCTTTTCGGTTTATATTATGCAACTCACTGGTTTTAATACTGAAGAGGTAATGTTTTTAGATATGGGTAATGCTGTGAAACTAAATTTTCACGGATTGCTTCTCGGAGGAATCTTGATAGGAGTTTTGGGTATTTTGGATGACATTGCTATCACACAATCGGCAGTTGTCAGTGAGATCTATAATTCTGCAAGCCATTTAAACAGAAAAGAGGTTTACCAAAAAGCTATGCGAGTAGGCAGGGAGCATGTATCTGCTTTAGTGAATACTCTCGTTTTGGCATATGCTGGGGCATCTTTGCCGTTACTGTTGCTTTTTTCAAATTATGATTATCCATTTCGTTTAATAATCAGCCAAGAGCTGTTTGCCACAGAGATTGTGAGAACAATTGTGGGAAGTATAGGCTTGGTTCTAACTGTGCCGATCACGACACTTTTGGCAGTTTATTTTTTGAAAGGCCACAAAGGTAAGAGTGCTCTTTTGCACCAACACTAGTTTTCCACTTGCAAGTCATTTGCATTTAGTTTATACTCATGAGATGAAAGAAATATTGAAAGAAAAAGGGTATAAGGCAACCCCTGCACGATTGGCAATATTGGAGATTTTTGCAAATAGCAAAGCTCCTCTTACGGCAGAGGTGGTTTATCAAGAGCTAAAGCGAAATAAAAAAAATAAAGATATAAATGAAGCGACTGTATACCGTACGCTTTCTTTGTTTGAGGGAGGGGGGGTTTTAACTAAAGTAGATTTTCGAAAAGAGTCTGCATTCTTTGAGCTTAACAAGGCACATCATCACCATATAACTTGCCTCAAGTGCGATACGGTAGAGGATTTTGAAAGCACGGCAATTGAAAAAGCATTAGGGGGAATAGTTCGAAGTTCTTCCAAGTTTATTAATATAAAAGATCATTCTTTGGAGCTTTTTGGGTTCTGTGAGAATTGTGTAGCATAATTATGATTACAGCATATATTTACGCATTGTTGGGGGTCGTTGCAATAAGTTTAGTTTCTTTGGTTGGGGTTTTTACTCTTTCAATTAAAGAGGAAGTCATTAAAAGATATGTTTTTTTGCTTGTGAGTTTGGCGGTAGGGGCACTACTGGGAGACGCTTTTATTCATTTAATTCCAGAAGCATTTGAAAATTCTGAAAACCCTCTCGTGGTAAGTTTGCTAATCGTTGCTGGCATAGTGTTTTTCTTTGTATTAGAAAAGTTTTTCCATTGGCATCACCATGAAGATGACACCAGTGAATACACGATACACCCTGTTGGTAAGTTGGTCCTTTTTTCTGACGGAGTTCACAATTTCATTGATGGAGTAGTTATCGGCATAAGTTTTATGGTAAGTATTCCAGTGGGGGTAGCTACCACCTTGGCTGTCATTTTACACGAAATTCCACAAGAGATTGGAGATTTTGCTGTGTTGCTACACGCCGGGTATACCCGCAAGAGAGCTCTCTGGCTGAATTTTCTGTCTGCCCTGACAGCATTGCTTGGTACGTGTTTTGCCTTTTTATTGGGCGAGGTAGGGGAAAGTCTGGTCTCTTGGGTTTTACCCCTAGCAGCAGGTGGTTTTATTTACATCGCAGTGGCTGATCTTATTCCAGAGCTTCATAAAACTAAAAAGGTAAAGCAGTCTTTGTCTCAATTATTTTCATTGATTCTTGGAGTTGTCTTAATGGCTGGGTTGGTTTTGTTGGAATAGGTTTATAGTACTTATTTAGTTTTCCACTTTTGGTAGTTACTTATGTTCATTTTTGTTTTATAATTAACTTATGTTAAATGCTCCCATTCCAAACGATGAAGACAAGAGGCTAGAAGCAGTCCATAGGCTAGCGATTTTGGACACAAAACCCGAAGAGCGTTTTGATGTGATTACTCGCGAGGCTGTAGAGAGGTTGAATGTGCCGATATCGATGGTGACGATTCTCGATTCACAGAGAGAGTGGTATAAATCATGCACCGGTTTAGATCAGAAAGAAGGCGATAGGGCTATATCATTTTGTGGGCATGCTTTGATGGCCACCAATATGTTTATAATAGAAGACACACTCAAGGATCCACGTTTTGCTGACAACCCGATGGTTGTTGGTTTTCCATTTATTAGATTTTATGCAGGATTTGCTCTTTTTGATTATAAAACCAATAAACCTATCGGAGTTTTTTGCGTAAAAGATAAAAAACCTCGAACTCTTACTATTCAAGAAATGGGAATAATCTTTGATTTAGCCGACCGGGCCGAGAAAGAATTAAATAAAGAAAATAATAGCTAATATGAATTCATACAACTGGTATTCACAATTGATCAGGCCGACCTGGGCTCCACCTTCGTGGCTTTTTGGTCCGGTCTGGAGTGTATTGTATTTTATTATCGCCATATCCTTCGGAACTGTATTTTATAAAGCATTTACTAAGCAAATTCCTTGGATGGTAGCTCTGCCTTTTGCGCTAAATTTATTTTTTAATTTTATTTTTACACCGATTCAATTTGGTTTGAAAAATAATCTGCTGGCGGCTATTGATATCTTGCTAGTGGTGGGGACTCTGGTCTGGGCGCTATATACTATCTGGCACTCGGCGCCTTCGCTCCGTTGGATAGTTTATGCCAATCTTCCATATTTAGCTTGGGGAACATTTGCCACCTCTTTACAATTAACAATAACTTATTTAAATAGATAATTTTATGTTCATAAAACTTTACGCAATTGCATTACCAGTTTTCTTTGCCATCGATATGGTCTGGCTGGGTCTTGTCGCCAAGAATTTTTACGCCAAACAAATTGGCTTCTTGTTAAAATCCAATGTGAATTGGGTTGCAGCTGTTATTTTCTATCTTTTGTTTATAGTTGGCTTGGTGGTGTTTGTCATCTCTCCAGCAATAGAAAAAAATTCTTGGGAGCACGCGCTTTTGTTTGGGGCTTTGTTTGGACTCGTGTGTTACGCTACCTATGATTTGACCAACTTGGCTTTGACCAAGGACTGGCCTTTGTTGGTGACGATAGTAGACCTAGTCTGGGGCGCGGTATTGGCTGGCTCAGTATCGACGGTGACTTACTTAATCGCTAAAAAAATTGTCTTATGAGCTACTTTTCAACCCTAGCTTTAATTTTGGTCTTATACATGACCTTTTGGTTTTTATTTTCTTTGATTAAAAAAAGAAACGATGTAGCAGACGTGGCTTGGGGTTTGGGTTTTGTGTTGTTGTCTTGGACATCTTTTTTCATCTCTGATAATTTTGGTTCGCGAGAAATTTTGGTAAATATTTTAGTCAGTGTTTGGGGTTTGCGTTTAGCTTGGCATATTCACGCGCGCAACAAAGGCAAGACCGAAGACTATCGTTATCTTGCATGGCGCGAAGAATGGGGCAAATGGTTTTATTTGCGTTCATATTTTCAAGTATATATTTTGCAGGGTATGTTTATGTTTTTAATTGTGTCACCAGTGTTGTGGATGAACAAAATGGGTGGAAGTTTGCAGATTGTGGATTTTGTCGGGGTTTTGGTTTGGCTCACAGGTTTTTATTTTGAAGTTGTCGGCGATGCAGAGCTCGCTCGATTTATCAAAGATCCAGCCAATAAGGGTCATTTGATGCAAACTGGTTTGTGGGCCTACACTCGCCATCCAAATTATTTTGGTGAAGTCACCCAGTGGTGGGGGGTTTGGCTAATGGCTTGTAGTGTGCCGCAGGGATTTTTGACCATAATCGGTCCGTTGACTATCACTTTTTTAATCTTAAAAGTTTCTGGTATTCCAATGCTTGAAAAAAAGATGGCGGAAAATCCGGAGTTTATAGAATATAAAAAAAGAGTAAGCGTATTTTTTCCATTACCGAGGAAGTAATTTACTATGC
>JAGNZX010000004.1 GCA_017984185.1 Minisyncoccota bacterium
GTGACGAGAAAAATTATCAGTTAATATTAAAATAATATATGTTAAAGAAAAAAGAAAAAAAAGATGATAAAACTGTCGGTATGGCCGTGCTAGAAGACACACTAAAATCCATCCAAACAAAATTTGGTGAAGGTTCCATCATGAAATTTGGCGACTCTCCAAAAGTAGATATCAATGTCATACCGACTGGATCTATCGGTCTCGATATGGCTCTCGGTGTCGGCGGTATACCACGTGGAAGAATCATCGAAATTTTTGGACCAGAGTCCTCTGGTAAGACTACCCTCTCCTTGCACATCGTGGCTGAAGCCCAAAAGAAAGGCGGAGTTTGTGCCTACATAGACGCTGAGCACGCTATGGATCCGGACTATACAAAAAAACTTGGTGTAAATATAAATGATTTATTAATCTCCCAACCTGACAACGGCGAACAAGCTCTCGAAATAGTCGAGAGTCTGGTACGCACTGGCAAGATAGACGTCATCGTCGTCGACTCTGTGGCTGCCCTGACCCCAAAAGACGAAATCGAAGGCGATATGGGAGCTTACCACGTCGGTAAACAAGCTCGATTGATGAGCCAAGCCCTTCGCAAACTCACTGCTATTGTGGCTCGTTCCAAGACCGTGGTCATCTTTATCAACCAGATCCGTATGCAAATCGGCGTCATGTTTGGTAATCCTGAAACTACTCCAGGAGGTAAGGCTTTGAAATTCTACACTTCAGTTCGTCTCGACATCCGCAAAATTGCTCAAATTAAAAAAGGTGAAGACGTCGTCGGCTCTCGGACTCGTGTCAAAATCGTTAAAAACAAAGTCGCTGCCCCATTCAAACAAACCGAATTTGATATCATCTACAATGAAGGAATCTCTAAAGAAGGAGAAATGATGGCTCTCGGTGAAAAATTTAAAATTGTTGAAAAGAGTGGAAACTCGTATTTTTACACTCCAGCTGGAGAAAAAGCTGAGAAGGTAAAACTCGGTGTCGGTTATGATGCTACTCGCACCTTCCTACGAGAAAACAAGAAAATCGGTGATCAAATCTTGAAAGAAATAATGAAAAAGTTTGCGGAGGAGGCGTAAAGTAAATCCTCCTCACCCCTTGGACCCCTCTCCGGAATACCAGAGAGGGGAAACTAAATGCGTGATAATTCGTTTATTTTTTCTCTAATTTTATCTATTACAATTTCTAAATTCTTTTCTACTTCAGAATTCCAAAACCTAATAATATTTATACCTTTAGATTGTAAATATTCTGCTCTTTCTTTATCATATTCTCTACTATCTTTTAATTTGTGTTGAGAACCATCAAGCTCTATTGCGAGTTTAATTTCGGGTGCATAAAAATCTAAGATATACATAGCTATCGGGTGTTGTCGTCGAAACCTTATACCTAATTTATTACCTCTTAATTTCTGCCAAAGAATTTTTTCAGCCTTGGTTTCCTCTTGGCGCAAATATCTTGCCTTAATAATAGTCTTAAATCGAGTCACCTTGTAATAATACCGCACTTCTCCCCTCGCCAGTAGTCTGGAGAGGGGTCGGGGGGTGAGGTGTATTGATTTTATTCATTTTTCTGATAATATAACCTCATGTCTCAATTAGATTATAGTGAAATTCGTGAAAAGAAAATAATTATTTACGCAGATGAGCCTTGCGAAGTGGTAGAGAGCCATGTCGCACGCACCCAGCAACGTAAACCTCAGAACCAAGTCAAACTACGTAGTTTGATCTCTGGTAAGGTCTTCCCTGCTACTTTCCACGTCTCTGAATCTGCTGATGAAGCCGATATAGAAAAAAGAGAAGTAATATTTTTATACACCAACAAAGGTGAATTTTGGTTCTGCTCTGTGGATGATAAAGCTAATCGTTTTAAGCTCGACGAAGCACTCATGGGCGACAGTGCAAAATTTCTAAAACCAAACGGTAACGTAACCGCCCTCGTCTGGACAAACGAAGACGATGAAGAAAAAATAATCAAAATCTCTGTCCCGATCAAGATGAACTTTAAAGTCAAAGAAGCTCCTCCTGCCGTCCGCGGAGATACTAGTAAGGGCGGCAACAAGATAATCACCCTCGAAAACGGTACGACTATCAATGCTCCTATGTTTATCAATGAAGGCGACGAAGTCAGTATCAATACTCAAACTGGCGAATACGTCGAACGAGTCTAATCTAAAACAAAAATCCCCTCGAATGAGGGGATTTTTGTTTGTATTTTATTTAACGATAAATGGTAGAAGCCCTAGGAATCGAGCACGCTTTATAGCCATAGCTAAACCACGTTGATTTTTTGAAGTCACCCCACTTCTCTTGTGAGATACTATCTTGCCACTTGGATTTAAAAATTTCTTTAAGATTTCTATATCCTTATAGTCGATAAATTTTATATTGTTTGCTGTAAAATAATCTTGTTTCATAATTTTTTATTAAAATGGTATATCTTCTGGGTTAATATCTTCTTCAGGGTACTCTATAGCGTCCATCTCTCCGCTTCCTTCTCCTGCTGGGGCCTTTGAGCCTGCACTTGAAGTGCTACCTCCACCTGTTGTCGCTCCTCCTTTTGGACCAAATTGAGTTCTGTCGGCGACGATCTCGGTGCGGTATTTCTTTTCACCACTTGTCTTGTCGTCCCAACTCCTAGTCTGCATTCTACCCTCTACCAACATCGAACTTCCTTTTTTCATGTATTGAGCCACTGTTTCCGCTTGTCTCCCAAAGACTACGATATTATGATAATCAGCAGATTCTTGTCGTGCACCATTTTTGTCTTTCCAGACACGATTTGTAGCTAATGAGAAGGAACAGACCTTGATGCCAGAAGGCAAAGACTTGAGTTCCGGATCTCTGGTCAAATTTCCTATTACGATTGCTTTATTTAAATACATATTTTTATACAGCTACCATAGCATCTATCTCTTTGTCGATTTCAGCTTTATCAATAGGAGCGACTTCTGCACCATCCTCATTCTTCTTTGCTGAAGGAGCTCGACGATGTGCCATATCACCACGAACAAATCTTTTTGCAGCAATAGTATTTTCTTTTACAGTCTTAATAAGTAAAAAACGGATAATGTTTGTATCGAGATCAAGTTTTTTCTTCAATTCCAAAATACCAGAAGGAGACATTGTAAATTTGACCCAACCAAAATATGCAGTATTAAATTTACTACGAATATTTGAAACAACCTTTGTCATTGGGTATGCGAGACCGATCATCTTGGGCATTTCGTCAGCAACAACCTTGCCATTTAGGCTTAAAATTAGGTCTTTTAAATTTCCGTAAACAACGGAAATTTCTTCTTCCTTTATGGTCGGCACCAAAAGATGGCCAAGTTCGTAAACTTTGCCTTCAGAACCCTTGGAAACCTCTTCTACCCCTTTTGTTTCTTCGTCTGTCATGTGGAATTCATACTATCAAAAAACTTTTATAAAGTAAAGACTCGCCGAGCATTGGCTATAATTGCTTGAGCTACCTCCTCTTCTGGTAGACTTTTAATCAGGGCAATCTTTTTTACCACTTCTCGCACGTATACAGGCTCATTTCTTTTTCCTCTGTATGGTGTTGGCGTCACATATGGCGAATCCGTCTCGGTCATAATCATATCAAGTGGGGTATTTTTAATAACTTCATCATAATCAGTGGTAAAAGTGATAACTCCGGTAAAAGAAAGAGTGAAACCAAAATCTAAAAATGCCTGAGCCTCAGGTAAACCTCCGGCAAAAAAATGCACGTCCCCCTTTACCTTTGCATGCTTTTTTAAAAGCTCCAATGCATCAAAATAAGCATTTCTAGATTTATCTTTCGGATTATTACGAATATGAAGCATGAGTGGCTTACCAAATTCATTGGCAAGTTCTATCTGAGCAATAAAAGCTAGTTTCTGTTTTTCGATAGATTCTGCATCCATCCGATAATAATCGAGCCCACACTCCCCGATCGCCACCACCTTTGGGTCTTTTAAAAATTCTCGGTAAACATCTTTATTAAAAACTTCTCCGCGTGAAGTAAATTCTTTTCCACCCTCGCCAAGTTCCTTTTCATCATGATAAGAAGCCCCAGTATGTATCGGATGAAGCCCTACAATGGCGTATACGCCTTCGCCATACTCCTGGGCCATCTCAACAGCCTTTCTGGACGTATCGGCCTGTGTGCCCACGTTTATGACAATTGTATCGTTCTCGAGCGCTCGCTTGATCACCTCACCCCGATCTTCATCAAAGGCTTTAAAATTGACGTGGCTATGTATGTCTATGTATTTTGGCATGTTATTCTTTCCTTAAAAACAAAGGCTTTTCTGGAACTTTATTTTCTTTTATTAAAACTTTTATCTTGCCTGCGGTTTCTGGAAGAATAGCTGACAACATTCGTCGAACAGAATTTAATTTAATTACCAAATCTGTAATCATTTTTTGTCCGGCCTCTTTATCTGTTTTCACAACTTTGAATGGGACAGTTTCTTGTATAGTCTGATCGAGTTCGGCAATTTTATTCCAAACATAATCACAAGCTTTTTTAATTTCAAAATCTTTATAAAGACTATAATATTCTTCCATATCTTCCCATTCTGGAATAGCCACTGGTCCATCCAGATTATCCTGGGCCATCTTCATAACCCGAGATACCAAATTCCCCAACCCATTTGCTAATCCAGAATTATACGCATCTTTAAAACGCTCTATAGTAAACGGACTGTCTTCAAAATTTGAAATTTCTTTAGCCAAGAAAAATCGCAAGGCATCAGTGCCGTATTCTTTGACGACTTCGACAGGATCGACGACGTTGCCCAAGGTTTTCGACATTTTTACTCCCCCATCAGCGGTAATAAAACCATTGATAACTATCTGGTGAGAATTTGGTAGTCCTGCCGCCAAGAGCATGGCTTGCCACATTGCCGATTGAAAACGCAGATTGTCTTTTCCGCAATATTGTGTCGGATTTCCATTTACCCAATATTTTTCAAAAAGATTTTCCTCGAGCTTGCCTAAAGCGTAGTCGGAGGGCCAACCCAATGTAGAAATATAATTGGTCAACGCGTCAAACCAGACATACATGACATGGTTTTCATCCCCTGGAACTGGTATACCCCAAGGCATTTTCGACTTCAACCTAGAAATTGAAAAATCTTGTAAACCTCTTTCGACAAAAGCCTTGATTTCGTTAAAACGAAAATCTGGCACCACAAAATTTGGATTGTCAGCATAAAGTTTCAATAATTTTTCTCCAAAACTACTATATTTAAAGAAATAATTTTCTTCAGCTATGATTTCGAGTTTTCGCCCAGGATGAATCGGGCATTCATCATTTACAAGCTCCGAATCACTTTTAGTTTCTTCACAACCGACGCAATATTTCGCTTCATAATTTTTTTTGTAGATAAAACCATTGTCATATACTCTCTTCCAAAATTCTTGAGCAGTTTTTATATGGGATTGATCGGTCGTGCGGATGAAGTGCAGATCTTCACTCATACCAAAAATCTGGACTGATTCTCGAAATCGAGCAAAACTAGCATCGACAAATTCTTGCGGGGTCTTGCCTTCCGCTACTGCTCGCTCATAAATCTTCATGCCGTGTTCGTCTGTGCCGGTATTAAAATACACATCAAAACCATTTAATTTTTTATAGCGGGCAATAATATCCGCCCGGACAAATTCCAAAGCGTGACCCATGTGCAGATCGGCGTTTACATAAGGCAGAGTTGTCGTCAGGTAGAAATTTTTAGAATTCATCTTAGTTGTTGGTTCGAGCCAGGATTTTGTCTTTTTCAAGATCGCTCATATACTCCATGATAATCACAGCCACTGGAATAGCGAGTATGGCTCCCCAAACTCCTCCCAACTCAAAACCTATCAGGGCAGAAAGAATAATAACAATTGGAGACAAACCCACAACCTTTTTTATAATCAAAGGAGCAAAAAGGAACACTTCAAACTGATGCACAATAAAGTAAGCCCCGGTTACTGTTAATGCCGTGCCCATACCACCAGAAATATAAGAAAAAGAAAAAGCAGGAATTAATGCCACCAAAATACCGTAAGGCACAAGCTCCATAACCCCAGCAATCAAGGATAGTAAAAGTGCATATTGTATGCCAAAAATTGAAAGTAAAAGATATATTAAAACACCCACCACTAATCCGAGAACTGCTTGGCCTTTGACCCAAAGAGCAATTTTTCTACGTGACCTTTCCCAAAGATCTACGATATAACCTTCATATTGAATCGGAATAATAATGCGAAGAAAATTTTCTATGCCTTTTTCTTGAATCGAAAGATAAAAAGAAATAAGAATAATCAGTATGAAATTAAATATACCTCCAAAAGCCACAGAAGCAGTTTGAAAAAAACCGCCAGATAAATTATCGATGAAAGCCTTGGATACAGACATAAGTCCTGGAATTGAAAAATTGGCAGACAAAGAATTTAAAACATCTTTGGCGCCAGAAAAGGCTGAATTTTGGAAATAATCAAAAAAAGAAACTCCTGGAAAATACGACGCGGCAAAACTCGAAAAATTATAGACCTCAGTAATCAAAAGTGGGGCAAAAAGATAAAACAAACCACCGAAAACAAGGAGAGATACTGCATACAAAATCACCACCCCAAAAACTCTACCAATACCAAGTTTCTTCATTATTGGTACAGATGATTCGACAAAAGAAGCCAAGACTATCGAGGTCAAAACCACCAAGACCAAATCTCGCAAAACCCAAAGCAAAACCACACTCAAGACGACGAGTATGGCTCGGACCATGGTGCTGGTAGATATTGAGATAGTAGTAATATTATCTTGTGCTGACATAAAAATATAATACCACAAAAAACACTCGAATACCTAGAGTCTAAAATTTCAAGATTTTAGTAAATTTAGCCTTGTCTTTAAAGGGTCCAATGATAGCTAAGTTTAATTTTTTATCCACAAAAATCTCTTTGGCCAGCTTTTGAATATCACTAGCACCAACCTTACGAATCTCGGCTATTTTACTATCTAGACTTTTGACCTCCCTTTTCAAAACTTCTTGTCCACCAAAGAAATTGGCGATGTCGTCGCTCGACTCGAGAGATAGCTTGGTATTACCAATCAAAAATTCTTTCACTTTCTCCAATTCTCCTTCACTAATTTTTTCTTCAGTTAGTTTTTTGCATTCGAGGAGCACTGCCTGGATGACTTCGTCGATGCGCTTGTTGTCTACCCCAGCTGAAATTTGAAACACGCCGTGATCAGTATAAGTATCATTGTAAGCTCGGACATAATAGCCGACGCCCATCTCTTCGCGAAGTTTTTGAAACAACCTCGAGCTCATTCCTCCGCCGAGCACTCCACCCAAGACAGACAAGACTGCATTGCGCTTGTGGAACAAATCAAAAGAACGCACGCCCAAGACAAAATGAGTCTGATCAGTCTCTTTAAATTTCACCAAAATTTCTGGTTTGTTTTGTTTTTCGACGACTTTGACCTTGCCAGCTTTTTTAGAATGAGGTAATCCCCCAAAAATCTTTTTCACTTCTTTCATGACTTCAGCTTCTTTGACTTGCCCCGCGACCACGAGCACTGTCGCCTCGGGCACATAGTGAGCTTTTTTGTATTTTACAAAATCATCTCGCTTCATGGTCGGAATATTTTCTTTCTCACCGGCTATGTTCCAGCCGGCTGGAGTGTCGCCATAAAGTAACTCCATAAATAAATCTTGAACGTGTCGGGCTGGAGTATCTTCATACATATTTATCTCTTCGATAATCACTCCTTTTTCTTTTTCAATTTCCGCATCTGGGAAAGTCGAATTTAGATAAATATCGGAGACTACATCGAAAATCTTTTGGAAGTGTCGAGCATCAGATTTGGCATAGTATCCTGTATATTCTTGAGCAGTAAAAGCGTTGTATTGGCTACCTAGGGCATCTAATTCCCTTGAAATATCAATAGCTTTTGGCCTTTTACTGGTTCCTTTGAAACACATGTGCTCCAAGAAATGTGAAATTCCGTTCACTTTTTTTGTCTCATATTTTGACCCCGTCCCAACCAAGACCAAGACAGTCACCGTCGGATTGTCTTTCATCGGCACGGTGATTACCCGCAAGCCATTTGGTAAAACTTTTTTTGAAAATTGCATTTGGTTATTCTAGCACAAAATTTATCTAATTTTGTATACCGTACATTTTGTAAAAATCTTCTATCGGGCCATGCGTTTTCAACGGAGGTCTTAAATTAGTCCCACCCTTATCATAACCTTCAAAAACTTTACTAAGATCTACAATTTTTTCTCCTTCAGGTGTATGTTCAACAGGAAGGTCTTTTATTTTTCTAAGTAATTCTTCAACAAGAGGTTGTCTCAACTTATACTCACTATCAATAAACTGCCCCCAGATAGTCGTTCCCCTCCTCCATTGCATTCTATATAAATTTGGCTCCAAATTATTTACATAAGATACTGGAAACAACCTCCGGTAGGCTGGAAGATTGTAAAGCCACGATAACCCGGATATGTTTTTTACCTGAGGATACCTAGTTTTTATATCCAAAAGTAAATCGCGCAGTTCTTTTTTTCTTAATTCAATTTTACTTTTATCCAGTGGTCCAACTTTATTGAACTCATTATTTTGAAAATGAATTTCAATAGTATCTGAATTATCTTCTTCCAACCAGTGGCTAAAGCAACCAAAACTTCTACTTCCTTCTGGGTGATATTCCGCTGGTTCCATATCATTTTTGTCTAAATTTTTTAAATACTCTGAATACGCAAAATCTACAATATTGCCTTCAGTAATTCCATTCTTAAAACTAACAAATTTAAACCCATCATAATTTCCAATATTGCGACGCAATATTCCGGTTTTTCCTTCTATAATTTCCAAAAGTGGCTCTCCTGTTTTTTCTTGAATAGCTTTGGCAAAATCAAACTGTAACTGAAAAAAATCCTTCCCTAAAACAAGTGGTTTTTCTGATTCCCATTTTTTACTAGATGTAACCTCACTGTTATGAAGAGAATCCGGTGTCTTCATATCTTAATTCACCTTCTCTTTTATAAACCTCACAAGCTCCGCTACTTTCACTCGTTCTTGAGTTCCAGTATCTCGATCGCGGACGGTCACTGAGTCATCGGTCAAAGTATCAAAATCTACAACAATACAAAATGGAGTACCGATTTCATCTTGTCGGCGATATCTTTTGCCGATATTTCCATTATCATCCCAAATTACTCGGCCAAATTCTTCTTTTAGAAGAGCAAAAACTTTTGAATTTGCATACTCGACTAGCTCGGGCTTATTTTTCAAGAGTGGCGACACCGCACAAATCACCGGCGCGATACTCGGTTTCAATTTTAAATACTCACGGACTTCACCATCTTTGTCTTCTTCGCAATAAGCCGAAAGCAAAAGTGCGAGCATGGCGCGATCGAGTCCAAATGTTGGCTCGATCACGTGTGGAGTCATTTTTGTTTTTTCTTCTTCATCCACATATTCGAGTTTGTGATTCTTTAAATCAAAATCTGTTCGGTAAGCCAAGCCAAAAAGTTCTTTCTTGCCGAAAGGATAATCGAACTCAAAATCAACTGTACTCTTTGAATAGTGAGCCAAGTCCCCGGGTGCAACTTCAAGTTCGTGAACCTTATTCATATCGATGCCCACATTTTCCATCCATTCCAGCATCTCACCCTTCCAATATTCAAAATATTTTTCCCAATCCGCTTCACGTATAAAATATTCGATTTCCATTTGTTCAAATTCACGAACACGAAAGATAAAATCTCTAGGGGTGATCTCGTTACGAAAAGCCTTACCAATCTGAGCCATACCAAAAGGAAGCTTTGGGTGAAAGGCGTCTACAGTATTTTTAAAATTTACAAACATTCCTTGAGCGGTCTCGGGTCGCAGGTATACAGTCGAAGCAGAGTCTTCCATAGCACCGATCTTGGTCGCAAACATCATGTTGAATTGTCGCATTTCGCCCAACTTTCCATCACATTCGGGGCATTTTGTAGTGTCTTCTAATTGATCAGCGCGAAATCTTCGCTTGCATTTTTCACATTCAACAAGCGGATCGGAGAATCCAGCCACGTGGCCAGAAGCTTCCCACACTTTACTATTCATGAGGATGGCTGCGTCCACGCCATACATATCCCGCCTGCCATCGACAAATTTTCTCCACCAATTTTGTTTAATATTATTTTTTAGCGCTACACCAAAATGACCCCAGTCATAGGTTCCAGCCAGTCCCCCATAAATCTCTGAACCCTGAAAAATAAAACCGCGCCTTTTGCAAAGTGAGACTATTTTTTCCATTAAATTGTCAGAATTTTCTTTCATAAATTATTCTGTGACCATCCCTCCCCAAGATGGAAAAGCGCTGTCGTTTTCCAATCTGGTGCGCAAAGAAGGTTTATTTACCCTCACATCCACATTAGCAAAATCATCATGCCCAGTCAAAGTCGCATCATTGATAATTACAGGCAAAGATCCGACCTGAGACAGAGAAGGCGTTATGGCAATTTGAAAAGCAACCTCCCTAGAAGGACTCGTGATACCGAGACCTCGCGGAATATTGCCAATATTCCAAGAAATTTCTTTAGTAGAAGGGTTGTAAACCAAGTCTTCACTGGCAGGAGAAAGTGAACCAACAAAACGCATCCAAGGCGGTAAGGTAGAGATTACTTTGGCTTTTGAAAGATTATTGGCACTATTTGAAAGTGTCCAGACCATTGTGTATGTCGTCTCTTGTCCAACTTTTGGTGAAATAGAGCCAGTATTAGTAAACGGTCCTGAATAATAAAGTGCCTTGGTGGCAAGTCCGGCGTTTGAAATGATATGAATCACTGCGGATTCAGAATTAGTTAAATCTTTTACATTAAATCCGTCTAAGGCTTGTTTGCCCACAACATCAATATCGATATTTACTGATGGATTATTTATGATTTGTCCGGGTGTAGACAATAGCGACAAAGGAGAAAAAGAAAAGGTCACTGAACCCGAATCACCCGGATTGATTTCTTTAAATTTATTATTATAAGTTTTATCCCACGTAATTATATTGTTAGTAGAATCATAGAACCCCAGCACACCATTGATTGTTTTTCGATCTACTGCATTCCCAGTGATTCTTGCCCTAATTACAAAATCATTCACATTTGTATCAAGATTGTTTGTCCAATTTATTTCTCCGCGAATGGTAGTTTTTGAATCAATCGCATATTCTCTTTGAGCAACACCATTGATTAAAAGCTTGGTCTGGATAAAAGGTTTTTTGATTGATATCGAATGTGCCAAAGAGTTAAAAATAATATCCATCACTGATTTATCAGACTTAGATTGAGTGCCACTCCAGACTCGAAATATTTTCTCCTCTCCCTCAAAAACATCAACCATCTGTCCAACCACAGAGATATTGTGGTCGGCTCCGGGAGCAAGATCGCCCATATCCCAAATATTATTACCGAGAGTGGGGCTCGGGTTGGCAGATTTAAATTGGAAACCAAGCGGATAATCTACCTTTACCAAAACCCCATAAAGCGTGTTGGTAGAGTTGAGTGTGGTTTTGATATTTAAAACTACGTCTTGATTTGAACTAACAGAATCTGGTGCATCGATCACAAGATTTACGGGAGTAGAATTGATTGAAACTTCGTATGTTTTGTCTTTAACGAAAATTGCATTGGACCCCTCCACCCTATATTCAATAGAGATTTTAACTGATACCAGACTACCTTGCTCACCAAACAAAACCAATTTTACATTTTCATTACGCACTGCTCCAGAAGGAATCGTGCCCAAAGATTTACGAATTCTTTGCATTTGGGTCGATGTATCTGTGGTAATCAAAGTAGAGCTTTTAGGGTATTCGACAATCAAATCAACTAAATCAATTGCGGAACTGTTTTTATTTGTAATGCCGATAACTAGTGGCAATTCTTCCCCGCCAGCCACAAAAGAATTTCCCAATACTGATATTTCAATATTGTCCTTCGAAACTGTATTGCCCCCAGCAAAAAAAACATACGAGGCATAAGCTATTGTTATAAAAAACACAATTATTGCAAATATGAAAAAATTCTTTGCGAAATGCGATTGTGAAAATTGCTGTTCGTTGGAACGAATCTGTTCTTTGATTGTAGTTTGCCAAGAATCTGGAATTTCCGTTTGATTTAAATGGGAAAAAGAATCCTTGTGTTCAATTTTCATTTGAAAATTTTTACTAAAAAGTTTACTTTTTAACTCCTCCAGCCTATTTAATTTATCACTATCATCTTGTGACATATATTGATTATATCACAAACTTACACCTACAAATGTGTTTCTTTTAGGGTTTTGTTAATCAGACTGAGCACTCTTGATCTATGTTCACTGCTTTGGAGGACTAAATCCGTTTCAAACGGAGATTTAATTAGATTTTCAAGCGAATCCCCTTCACCGATATAACCCAGATTGTTTAAAATCCGCAAAACTATTATAACTTCTAGGTTTTGCAATTCTTGTTTTTTTTCCAATTTTTCTAAAATTAAAAGACCGTTTAACACGTCAGCAAACAAAGCTTCGTTTGGCTCGACGCCAGCGAGCAAACGCTTGAGCAAGCGAGCAATATTGGCAAAGATTTTAAAATTTTCTGGTTGTTTTATTATATTTTCAAGTAAATTTGTCTTGGTAGCACTAGTCACCCGCCAAAAATCCTTGCCTTGTATCAGGTCGACTTTGATATAAGAAAAGTCTTGTAAAATAAAACGTAATTTCGAAGACATTTTGCGGACCCCCTGCGCCGAAGCATAGACCATACCCAATTCTTTGGTAAAAATAGAATAATATCGGCCCGCTTCGCCATAATTTTTACTTCCCAATATTATTCCTTCGGTATGATAAATGTGATGCATTTTATTTATCTTCCGAAGAAATTATCTTTTTACCACCCGGAGCTTGCCAGTCTGTATAACGCCACCAAGTTGGAGTCATTGAGAAAAATACAAATTTTGGATCATTCGATGTCTCTTTTTTCTTGGGAAATTTTTTAAAATAAATTTTATTATAAAGCAGTCTCTCGTCATCAGTCGAAATCAGTTGCACTTCCCCATCTACCTGGAGCGTCCGTCTGTCATCTTCATTAAAGCCAATCACCAGAGTAGCTCGAGATTTTTCTCTACCGAACAAAGCTTCACATTTTCTATAAGGACGATGAGTTTCAAAAAAGAAAGTCGGTGGAAATTCACCAAAAGCCACGTGCACCGTCGCCCCGTGCGGTGAACCATCGAGCATCTCGACGGCAAGCACCGACAAGGACTGACTATGTATAAAATCTATTACTTCCTGTGGCATATTATAATTCTTCTTCTTTATCTAATTCCATTTTTTTAAATTCTATACCAGATTCTTTTAAAACACTTTCTGGAACTCGCCAAATAAATCCAGCCCAATCCTGAATGTGGGCATCGTGGACAGGGAGAACAATTCTCGGTTTGAGTTTTTGAGCATAATTTATAGCATCTTTAACTCTCATCCATGGGCCTGTGACTGGCAAAGCAATTATATCAACAGGTCCTGTTGGGTATTCAAAAGCATCACCCGGCAAACATAGCCCGTCAATCATATACCCAGTATTTTGAACTCGCCCGTATGTTTCATAAATTTCAGCGTGAACATTTCCGAATCCAGTAATTTTTATACCGTGAAAATCCAAAGATTGCCCGTCTTCAATTTTAGTAAAATTAATCCCAGCTTCACTGAGAAGTTTACCGACTGCGGAATTTGTAATGATTGTGACACCTGGATTATTCTTCAAAACTTCTTGCAATGTCTCTAAGTGATAATGGTCTTGATGCTCGTGAGTAAAAATTATTAAATCTATATTTTTTTCTTGCTTTTGAGAAGTAGAAAAAGAGCCAGGATCGGTCATAACTCTTTTACCATTTATTTCCAACACCAAACAACAATGCCCAAGTTTTTTTATCTTCATCCCCTTATTTTACCACACCCTTAATTCCCCAACATCTCCTTGATTGTATTTAACAAAAGGTCAGGTGTTTCAAGTATTCTTATAGGATTACCCTTTTCCAAGGTTTCTCTTTCATGCAGACCCCAAAGCACACCAATGGCTGACACACCGCACTCGCTAGCTTCCCGGATATCCCCCAAAGTATCCGTGACGAACACTGCCTCTTCCGGATTAACTTTATATTTCTCAAGCAACATCTTTATTTTTACCACCTTACTATTGTGAACCACCAGACCAAAAACATCAGAAAAACATTCTGCTGTGTTTTCTTTCTTTAAAAATCTTTTTATAGAATCATCGTGAGATGATGAAATAATCGCTAAAATATAATGTTTAGATAGCTCTATTACTGTGTTTCGTAATACTTGAGACATCTCGTTGTTGTCCATATGTTTATCATAATGAACAAAGAAATCTTCGGGAATTATGTGGTGTCCCGCTTTTGCCGCTTTCCCCATTCCATCCAGAAAGTTTCCATTAGAAAAATCCCGGAACTTTTGCCAAGTCAGACTAGGGTTCTTCTCCTGATGTATTTCAAACGAGCGTTCGATAGTATTTGCCAAAACTCCGTCAAAATCAAAGATTACTAATTTTTTCTGCATGAAATTATTTAATCATGAAACCTCGCAACTGCTCGATGATCGGCGCCACAGTTTCATCGGTGATATCTTCAGGTTTGATTTTGCATTTCGCAAAAATTTGTTTTTGTATTTCCAAACCACAAGCAACCAACTTTTCACGTTCAGCTTCTTTTCCTTTGTTGGCATGTTCATAACGGACTCGCGCTTCTTCCATTCTGCCTAAGTAAGAGACCACTCCATGTGGGTTCACCCTTCCATCTGAATAATGCACAATTTTTATCATCAAATCACCACCTTCAGAGTGTTTACAAAGAGAGGAAAAACGATTCTCGTTTACCACAAAAACCAAATCTTCTGATATGCCAAGTTCTCTCATGATTTTCAAATTAGCTTCGTGTTCATCTTGTCCGTATTTTTCAATAAATTCTTTTTTAACATTTTCCCAATACTCCAGACCTTCTGGTTGCACAAAATCTGGGAAATAATCGAGTCTAGCTTTTATAATATTCCCCATATCGTGCAGCAAACAAGCAGTAACGATATTTTCTTTATCGACTTTTTCTGTAAAATTATCACAAATGAGCGAGGCTACTGCTGCCACTCGGAGCATGTGCGCTTGTAAACTTGGTGGAATTTTATATTTCTTGTAGATATCACTGACAGTCATCTCCATCTTGTCCCCTGGATTTAGTCCAAGTTTTTTGCGTCGATCTTGAAGTTCACGCATAAATTCGCGGTATTCCCCTTCGGCTTTCAGCGCTGATGTTATTTCTGTGTTTAATTCAACTTCACTTGAAAGACTGGCATCAAAAATTACTTCTTTCACATTCAATTCTTCTTTAATCAATTCTAAGTATTCACTTGATAACTTTTCACTTTCTACTTTATACTTGAGCGAAGCGAGCGCTTGTTTTACTGGAAGTTTTGCTTTTTGTCGCGCCTCTAATCCAAGAGAAACTACATATCTTACTAGCTTCATTTGTTCCATCTCTTTTTCTGTTCCGAAACCGCCCCCCATAGGCCAATTAGACAAGTGCACACTTTCTACATCGCCTTTTTGTATCTTGGTCCCCTTGAAGAAAAACTTAGGTACTTCTATATCTGGGACCTTTAGTCTTTGCCATATATCTTCTGATGCAAAAGGTGCAAATGGTGCCATAACTTTCGCCAAAGTTTTAAGTACGATGTATAGTGTACGCTTTGCAGCCTTGTCACCATCTTTTATTCTTTCTCGTGAACGGCGCAAATACCAAGTAGAAAGATCTCCAATGAAATCACGGATTGCGCGTACAGGCTCAAGTAATCTATAACTATCTAGGTGATTTTTTGAATCAAAAATCAGATAATCTAGTCGACCCAATATCCATTTATCTAAAACATTTTGAGGATCTATGCCACTATAAAATTCATACACACATTCTTCTTCTTTATCTCGATAAAGTTCATAAAATGCGAGCACGTTGTAAAGCAAGGTAAATACTTGCTGGTGCAAGAGGGCCACGGTTTTTTCATCAAAGTTTTTTGATTCACCTGGTTGATTCACTGAATACATCCACATGCGCAAAGTATCGACTCCGTATTTATCCATCATCACCCACGGATCAACGACGTTGCCGAGTGACTTCGACATCTTTTTACCATTGGCATCGAGCAAGTGTCCGAGACAAATTACATTTTTATAAGCCTTGCCCCGCCCCATGAGCACACCGACAGCATGCAAAGTATAAAACCAACCTCGAGTCTGATCGATAGCTTCACTGATATAGTCCGCCGGAAACCCAGGACCATCGACAAATTTTTTATTCTCAAAAGGATAATGATCTTGAGCAAATGGCATCGCTCCGGAATCAAACCACACGTCCATCACCTCTTTTGTTCTCGTCATTTTTCCTCCACAAGCTTGCCCTGAGTCTGTCGAATGGGTGCAAACCAATTTTATTTCATCAATATATGGCTTGTGTAGATCGAGTTCATAATTATCATTATGAGGAATTGGCACAAAACCATGCTCGTGGTGAAGCTCCGCATTGCGATTTTTTATATTGCTGTGGAAAATCTCGAGCGAACGCGCCTTGTCTGCTCCTTCGATGATAGCTGGAATAAGTTCTACCGACAAACCGTGCGAGACGATAAGTATACTTTCATTTTTATTTGTACTATTTATCTCATACAAAAAGTCTCCAAAACGCTTTTTCCCATCTTGAAAACTCTCCCCGTTTGGAGCCCTGGTATCAAAATCCCAATTTTCACGCTTGGTAAAATCCCAATATTCTTTTTCAGGGTGCTCAGAAAAATCTCCAAACTCTAACTCGCGAATTCTCTCATCGTAAATTATTTTATCTTTAGGGAAATTTATCTTCTCAGCGACGAGTTCAGCTGTCTCGCGAGTTCGCAAAAATGGTGAGCAATAAATCTTTGTAATTTTCTTACCATCCAGTATTTTGGTTGTATTTTGCACTTGCTCCCGGCCTTTTTCGGTTAGGTGGTTTGCATTTCGATTTGAAGAATAAATATGTTTTGCATTGTTCTCGGCTTCACCGTGACGCATAACATAATAATGATTGCCTGACTTCTCGGAATTTTTCTTTAAATCTTCTACCCCACTCACGACGTGTTTCTCTCCACATTTTTCACAAAGCCAGACTGGAAGTGGTGTCCCCCAATATCTTTCTCGAGAAATCGCCCAATCTTTTATCTCGCGTAGCCATTCTCCAAAACGTCCATCACGGATATGCGAAGGTTCCCAATTTATCTTCTGGTTTTCACTAATAAGTTGCTCTTTAATTTTTGGATCCGACATCCGGATATACCAAGAATCCCTTGCATAATAAATGAGCGCAGTTTTACAACGCCAACAATGCGGATACGAGTGAGTATAATTTTCTTTTTTGAAAAATAAATTTTTTGCAGTTAGATAATTTATGATATCCACGTCGAGAGTCGGCTTGCCGTTCTCATCTTTCTCTTTCACAAAGCGCCCTTCCAAGAAATCTGTGCCTTTCACAAATTTACCTTCGAGGTTTACCAAATGATGTTTCGGTAAACCGACTTTTGTGCCGAGCACAAAGTCATCTTGTCCGTACATCACTGCTGTGTGCACGATACCAGTACCATCGGTCGTGGTCACAAAGTCCGCTCCGTAAACCTTGAAAGCTTTTTCGGCCGATTCTCCTTTGGCTTCGACTTGATCTTTCAAATATGGGAAAAGTGGTTCATAAGCTAAGCCCACCAATTCTTTTCCTTTCACCTCCCCCACAATTTCCAAATTTTCGCCGAGCACTGATAATCGCTCTTTGGCTACAACATAAATCTCGTTACTATTTTTTACTTTGACATAATCAATATCTTCCCCCACCGCTAGGCCGACGTTTCCCGGCAAAGTCCACGGAGTGGTCGTCCAAGCCAAGATATAAGTATTTTCTTGACCAATTACTTTAAACTTTACATACAAAGATAAATCTTTCACGTCTTCATATCCCTGCGCAAGCTCGTGACTGGATAGTGCGGTTCCACAACGCGGACACCAAGGCACCACTTTATAATCTTTATACAAAAGTTTTTGCTCGTCGACTTTTTTTACAACATTCCAAAGAGATTCGATATATGAATTGTGATAAGTCACATATGGATTTTCCAAATCAGTCCAGTAACCCATACGCTCTGTAAAATTCTTCCAGACATCGAGCAATTCCCAGACATTTTCCTTACATTCTTGGTTAAATTTAGCAATGCCATATTCTTCAATGGCTTTTTTAGAATTCAGCCCAAGTTTTTTCTCTACTTGAAGCTCGACTGGTAGCCCGTGTGTGTCCCAGCCCCCTTTTCGGCGGACATGAAAACCACGCATAGTTTTGTATCTAGGTATAGCATCTTTAAAAGACCGAGCTTCGAGATGGTGAATACCTGGTCGGCCATTTGCTGTCGGCGGACCTTCGTAAAAAACAAATTCTTTTTTACCCTCTTTTTGCTCTACCGACTTTTCAAAAACTTTGTTCTCCTTCCAGAACTTCAAAATTTTCTCTTCACGTTGCGCTGCTTCACTCTTTAATTTTTCTTTTTGTTCTTCACTCATTTTTTATTCTAACATTATACATAATGTCATAATTTCTTTCATCTTCTCAATTTTTAAGATCAGACATAAAATCTAAAATTTAGAATCCTTCGACTTATATTTAGGCTTGCTATCGTGAGTTATCTTTGCTAATTTTAT
>JAGNZX010000044.1 GCA_017984185.1 Minisyncoccota bacterium
TAACGCACTTGTTCCCGACACCACTTCTCCTCCTCCACCCCCTCCTCCAGTCTGATCAGTAACAGAGGCTCCACCACCTCCACCACCCACAATCAGATAATCAACTGTTTTTGCACAACCCACGGTAAAAGCTCCAGAGGTGGTGAAAGTATGAATTCTGTAACCGCCAACATCGGCAATGGAACCGCCAGTTATAGGGCAACTCGCAGGAGTATAATCCCACCACAATTTTGAATATGCGCCACCACCGTTTTCATACCATCGCATTTGGACATTTGTATAACCCGACAATGAAACTGAGGCAGAATTGTATTGTGTTTGACCCTGATCAACCCAAGCATTATTTATCACATTAACACCACCCACAGTAAGCTGAACTCCGTCATCAGCCACCACATGAAATACATAATTACCAGCTTGGAAATTGATGTTACCTCGCCAAACCGCAGACACTGAATCACTTTTCCCAGAGCTATCCACTAATCCACCACCCCAATCATTTGTAAATGCATTCGACAAAGTCCCAACAGGAGAAGCAATTGTTGTTGGTTCGTTAAACTGACTGAGATATGCCACGGCCGTAGTCGGAGCAGATATGCCATCAAAATAACAAACCCGAAAGATATCATTAGGAAAACTGGTATCACATACGGGTGCTGGAGCAGTTACCTGCACAGTAACACTACTTTGTGCTGAAACAAATGGAACCAATTGAACTGGTGTCATATAATTATCACAAGTTAAAGTATATGTTTGAGTTGAGGTCAGAGGACCAGTAGATTGGGTGCCGTTCGGCCAGCTTTTTAGAGTTCCACTTGGTGAGGTCAACCAGCCGTCTGAGCCCGACCCACCTGAAGCATTGCATCTCGTTGTTCCATTAGAAGTTGTCCAACTCAACAACGCAGAGCTACCGGACGACATACTAGAAGGTGTGGCCGTGAGGGTAACACTTGGAGCTGTAGATGTATATGTTGGTGGAATTCCGACTGTCGAAGAAATTACAAGTTGACGCTCCACAAGATGAGGATTTGTATCTGTTGAAATATTGGCACAATCATCGGTGTTGTATCCCGAAGAAGTCACCACAACCTTGGTAGGATTAGTAGTTTTATCTTTGAAAACATTTACTTTGGCACAAGTTGCAACCGAGCCACCAGAACTATTTAAAATGTTAAAATCGTAGTTTGCAGTATTGCCCGTCCCAGAAAAATTTGTCTCAATATTTTGCCCTGCACAACTTATATCACGCTTGCCGACACCATCCAGCGGAAAAGCACTATCGGTTAATTTATCATTAAATAAAGCACATTCAGCTCCTGTATCAGAAGCTAAAAAGGCACTATTGGAATCCTTGGCTGAAATATTAAAACTCAACTCTTTAAAAGCGATATTACTAATACCTAGCCCAATAGACAAAAGAATACTGGCGAGTGTGACCGCAAATAAAAGAACGAAGCCAGCATCAATATTCTTTTTTATTTTAAATATTTTCATTATTTTATTCCACCCAATTAAATAAACTTTCAGAAAAACTCACACTACCGGATGCTGAACCTTGGGGCCAAGAAACTAAAGAAGTGATCGTGTATTCATCCACACTCGTAGGAGTAATTGTAATTGTTCTGATAAAACCAGAATCTACAGAGGTTGAACTTTGCGTATAATTATATTGCCCGATACTACTATCATACAAAAGCGGAGAGCAAACACCACTACCACAAGCGGAAACAGTGTTTGAATCATCAACATAGCAAGCAGTAGAACATTTTAAAGAAACATCACTAACAAAAGCTTCCCAGCCAATCTGGGCTGTAGCACTACTTATAATCAAGGTATCTCTTTGATTTCTAATCATCTCTATTCCTTCTTCCGCCAAATAAGCTCCGACTACTTTCTTTTTTGCAAAACCAGTACTAGTAATACCTTGCGATAAAATTGAAAGCAAAGCCAAAGCCGACACAGTGAAAATTGAAACTGCCACAAGTGTTTCCAATAACATAAATGCCCGATTATTAAATTTATTCTTTTGATTAAAAAATTTCATATATTTAAAGATCGACTAATCGCTGAGACACCGAAGTCTGCAAAGCAAATGGCGTAATAACATCTTTATAAAGAATATTTCCGACAAGCCTAATAGTGACCATAGGTTGCTTGTTGTCTGTTGGAAATGCTTCAGCCCCCGTAACCACAAAATACGACAAGGTTGGGTCAATACTAATTTCTTCTGAAGTCATTTGAGTAAAATTAGAATTAGTAGGATCATCGTAGGGTCCCTCGGTAGCTTTAAAGATATGCCCGTCATTGCTGTCTATATAATACAACCACTGATCATTTGAATCAGTCACGTCACCATCACTAGAAGATTCGAAGGAAATAGCCCAACCATTTGTGCAACTTTTGGGATTAGTATCAATCGTAGACCCAATGCCTTCATTAGAATCAAAACAATGATAACCGTATCCGGTTCGGATATTTCTAGACATATCTTCCATGACATAATTTAAATTATCCATAATCGAACGCATGTCTCTTGATTTTTGATAGACTGAATTAGCGTTGAGCAAAGAACCCATACCAACAGTAGTGATAACAACAAAAAGAGACACTGCCACCATGGTCTCAACGATAGTGAACCCCTGAATATATTTTTTGTGCTTACTTTTTATCATATTATTTTATTTCAATTTTACCAAATGGATACACTTTTATCAGAGCTGTTTCTGTTTCTAATCTGGGAGAACTGATGGTTATTTGAACGAAAGAAATATTTGGTGTAGATTCCAAAGAAATTCCTGTAGAGTTTATATTAGCCGCACTGTTTGGTCTTTTAAAACTTATGGTTAAATCATTTAAAACACCAATAGAATCATCTTTGTAATGAACTTCCAAGCGTGAAATAGTATTACCTTTGTTTAGAAAAATTTGTTCCAAACATTCTGGGTTTCCAACCAGACAACCATCAGTGCTGTTACTGCTATGAGTATAATCACCCTGCTGATCTAAATCTGTAAAATAAATCAAGCTCTGGTTATCTACCTGAGTATCTATAAAAACCCCATAGGAAGGTTTCCAGTCTGGAAGATACGAACGTAATGGCAATTTACCAGCAAGAGCAGATTTTTGAGCTTCGATTATTTTTAAAGCAATATCGCTGGAGAAATTTTTAATATCAATCTTGTCTTGAAAAATACTATAATTAAAAATAACGACAGAAGACAAAGTAGCAAATATACCTAGCACCACGATAAATTCTACATAAGTCATCCCAGCATTTAGCTTGTAGCTTTTAGGTTTTAGCTGGCTAGCTTTGAATTGTTTCAAAAAGAAAATCATATTTAAAATGGAAAAATGTGTAATTCAAAAATAAAAGCAAGGAAAGTGCCCAAAACCAAAAATGGGGCAAAAGGTATCTCACTTTTCATTTTGAGTCGTGGCCCGACAAACATCAACAATATCCCAACGATGGCTCCAGACCAAAAAGCTACCATAACCCCAGACAATACTCTTGAGAGCCCGATAAACCAACCGAGCCCCAAAGCAAGCTTGGCATCGCCAAAACCCATCCAGGTGCCCGAGGATACAAAGAAAAGCAAGGCAAAAGGCAAAGCAACAATTACACCAGATGAAAATTCTAGCAAGGTTGGGATGTGTGGGGAAAAACCAAAACTATCAAATAAAAATAGCCCGATGAAAGACAAAATACCAAAAGCCAAAGACATTTGATCTGGAATTATTTTGTGTTTCAAATCATAGGTAGCGATAACTAAAAGCAATGAAAACATTGTAGCGAAATAAACAAAAGAAATTATAAAGCTCAATGAATCAACAAACAAAATGTCTTGAAACTTTAGAAAGGTCGAAAAAAAGATAACTCCGCTTAAAAATTCTACCAATGGATACTGTAAGGAAATCCTAGTCTTACAAGACCGACACCGCCCGCCAAGACCTAAAAAAGAAAAAACAGGGACGAGTTCATACCAATGCAATTTGTTTCGACAAGACATACAAGCACTCCGTCCACCGAGAGACTTTTTAGTATTTAATCGATATATAACCACATTCAAAAAACTCCCGATAATCAAACCCAGTCCAAAAAATATAAATCCGAAAAGACTATTCATGGTAACATTATATCAATTCAAGAAATAAAAAACCATCCATCTGGAAAAACAACTAATTGCAGGCAAAAGTAGAGGAATTTATGGCCGATGCTGGTGCAGAATTTACTATTTTTGCAGCTCCGGTTGAATCAATGCACCAAGAAATTGATGCGTTGGTTCTTAACCCAACAGCCACAGCCCAACCAAGTCCCGAATTGTAACAAGAGCTTCCGTTTGTCCCCCTTTTAACTGCCTCAGCCACAGACAAAGCAATGGTTTTATCTTGAGCAAACATATTGGTTCCTGAGGCATTATAAACAGGACAGGTAGCAATACTAAAAATAGAACCACCTGCTGGTAAAAAAGAGTTACCGTTATTTGAATAAAAGAGTTCAGATTGTCCTCGTATTGTATCTAGATTTGATTTTATTGCTGCATCAGCACCTTTGTCTTTTGCGTTACCCAGCGATGCTAAAACAACAGTTGCAATGATTGCTATTATTGCAACAACAACAAGAAGCTCTATAAGTGTAAAACCTTGTTTGGTATTTATTTTCATAAAAAATAATTTATCTTTATAATATTAGTACTTTACTATTATACTATATAGACCAAAAAACAAAAACCACCCAACAGGGTGGTTTTTGCAAAAAATTCAAAACTACTAAGGACAAACTGTGTCACTTGCAGCAAGAGTGGTTGCTTCTTTTGAAGCACCAGTTGAATCAACACACCAACCTGAACTAGGTGTTGTCGGGTCCTTCAATGAAGTAATAGCAGCCCATGCACTAGCTGAATCATGACACACAGATGAAGCAGCTGCTCCAGAAGCACTGTAAGTAAAAGCAGTGGCTGTGAC